>CAZKCX010000168.1:2776-11407 GCA_964550865.1 uncultured Planctomycetales bacterium | reverse complement strand
TCGGGGTCACACGTGTAGGCGATCCGCGCGCCGTGCTTTGCGAGGGATTCACCGTCGCCGGCCCCGCGGGAGCAGCCGATCACGCCGACGGTCACGCGCTCGTTGGCATTCGCGGCGCGGACAAGGCGTTTCTGCGTGCCGAGCGCCGTCGCGCCGACGGCGCCGAGTCCCGTCGTCTTGAGGAATGTCCTTCGGGTCTGTGTCATGGCGTGTTCCCTCCACATGGGCTGTCGATCTGTTTGGCATTGCCGCGGAGGCGGCGGTATCCGGACGGCCAAGGCGCCGTCCACCTGGTGTATCTACCGTAAATCGTCACCGGTTGCCATCGGGGAAATGGAAGACAGGGTCATGCTGAGGAGATCCCATCGAAGAGGACGGTAGCTCCCCGCTACGAGAGCTGCGGCGTTTTCCGGTGCCAGTCGGTTGCCTGTTGGTAGGCGTCGGCGACCTGTAGGAGCGTGGTCTCGTCGTAGTGCCTGCCGAGGAGTTGGAGGCCGATGGGCAGACCGGTCGAGCTGAAGCCGCACGGGATGCTGATGCCCGGCACGCCGGCAAGGTTCGCGCTGATCGTGTAGATGTCGGTGAGGTACATGGTCAGCGGGTCATCGGTTTTTTCGCCGATGCGGAAGGCGGGCGTCGGGCTGACGGGCCCGGCGATGACGTCGCACTTCTCGAATGCGGCGCGGAAGTCATCGATAATGAGCGTCCGCGCCTTGAGGGCCTTGAGGTAGTACGCGTCGTAGTATCCGCTGGAGAGCACGAAGGTCCCGAGCATGATGCGCCGCTTGACCTCCGGCCCGAAGCCTTCCGCCCGGCTGCGGCTGAACAACTCGATGATGTCGCCCTCGCGGTCGGTCCGGTGGCCGTAGTGGACGCCGTCATAGCGGCTCAGGTTGCTCGACGCCTCGGCGAAGGCGACGATCGTGTATGCGGCCAACCAATGCGGCGCGGTCGGCAGCGAGACCTCGACGACCTCCGCGCCCATGCTCGCGAGTTCGTCGACGGCAGACTCGATCGTCTGCTTGACCCCATCGTCGAGGCCCTCGCCGTAGAACTCCTTCGGCATGCCGATGCGGATTCCCTTGGGCAGGCCGTTGAGCGCGCCGAGGTAGTCGGGCACGTCTTCCGGGGCACTCGTCGAGTCGCGTCGGTCGTGGCCCGCGATAATGCCGAGCAGGAGCGCGGCGTCGCGGGCATCGACGGTGATCGGGCCGATCTGGTCGAGGCTCGACCCGTAGGCGACCAGGCCGTAGCGCGACACGCGTCCGTAGGTCGGCTTCAGGCCCGTCACGCCGCAGAAACTCGCCGGCAGTCGGATCGAACCGCCCGTGTCGGACGCGAGTGCGATCGGCACCATCCGCGTGGCCATGGCGACGGCCGATCCGCCGCTCGACCCGCCGGGGACGCAGTCGGGGTTCCAGGGGTTCCGCGTGACGAACATGCCGCTGTTTTCACACGAGGAGCCCATGGCGAACTCGTCGAGGTTGGTCTTGCCGATGAAGATCACTCCCGCGGCGCGAAGCCTCTCGATCACGTGGGCGTCGTATGGGCTCGCGAAGTCCGCCAGGATCTTCGACGCGCACGTGGTGAAGCCCTCGCGCATGCACATGTTGTCCTTGATGGCGATGGGGACACCGCCGAGGGCGCCGAGGTCCTCGCCGGCGGCAAGCCGTTCATCGGATTGGGCGGCCTGCTGCATCGCCTGATTTCCGAAGTGCGAGATGAACGCCCTGAGTTGCGGATCCGTCTGCTCGATGCGTCGCAGATAGGCCGCGACAGCGTCGCGGCAGGAGACCTCCTTGGCGGCGATGGCATCGCGAAGCTGCAGTGCAGTGGTGTCGTCCGTCACGGGTGTGATCCTTCTGCAGCCAACGTCGTGTCGACGGCGGCCGTCCGATCGTTCCATGGTTACGCGCTGTCCTGCTCAATCACCTTCGGCGTCTTATAGAAGCTGTTGATGCGTTGCGGGGCGTTGGCCAGGGCGGCGTCGACGGGCAAGGGCTCGTTAGGCTCGTCGTCACGCAGGACGTTCCGCAACGGTAAGGGATGCGCCGTCGGCTCCACGTCGGCGGTATCGAGCTCGTTGAGCTGCTCCACGTACGCGACGATCTCGGAGAGCTGTTCGCTGAAGGTGGCGGCTTCTTCATCGCTCAGCTCGAGGCGGCTGAGCATGGCGATGTGCCTGACCTGCTGTTCGTCGATCTTCTGGGACACGATGGGTTCCTACATGGCCGATCAACGCGCGCGGGCGGGTCTTTCCTTGTTCGATCCGCCGTACGAGGACGGATTGTAACGCCGATCGCGTTCGAATTCACGCCTCCCCCAAGACGCGACCCGCGATCGAACGCCGTCGACGGCGCGGGCGCATTGGACGGCGGCGCCGTGTGGATTTAGAATCGCGCGTCGGATTACACTCGACGGGCCCGGAAACGCCCGTTGAGCCGTTGTAGATGCACCTGAGAACGAAAGAGGAAACCAGCGATGAAGACACCGCAGGAAGTAGTCGCCGAGATGGAACGAACCGGCGTGGTGGCCGTGATCCGCGCCCAATCCAGCGAGCAGCTGATCGACGTGGTCGGCGCCCTGCACCAGGGCGGGCTGACGTGCGTGGAGGTCACGATGACCACGCCGAACGCCCTGGATGTGATCAAAGCGGCCAGCCAGGAGTTCGCCGGGAAGTGCGTGATCGGCGTGGGCACGGTGCTCGACAGCGAGACCGCGCGGGCGGCGATCTTGGCCGGTGCGGAGTACGTGGTTGCCCCGACGCTCGACTTCGACACCATCGCCCTCTGCAAGCGGTACAGCAAGGCCGTCGTGCCGGGTTGCTTCACGCCGACCGAGATCCTGCGGGCCTGGCAGGCCGGCGCGGACCTGATCAAGGTCTTCCCCGCGACGAAGCTCGGGCCGCAGTTCTTCAAGGACATCCGCGGCCCGCTGCCCCAGGTCCGCATGACGCCGACCGGCGGTGTGGATCTGGAGACGACGCCGGAGTTCATCAAGGCCGGCGCGGTGTGTGTCGGTGTGGGCAGCGCGCTGGTGACGAAGAAGGCGGTGGCGGAGGGCGACCTCGATACGCTGGCGAAGAACGCCGAGGCGTATCTCAAGGCGGTGGCCGACGCGCGAGCGAACGGCTGAGTTCGGAACGCCATTGAAGGAACGACGCGGCACGGCCGCCCTCGGCTTCGCTATGCTTCGTCGTGGCACGGCCGCCCTCGGCCGTGAGTGATGGTCGCCCTCCGTCGAGGGTGGTTGGTTGCGAATCTTGGCTCGAATTCGTGTCCCCCACCTCTGAAGAGGTGGGCCACCCGAGATGGTCGTCTTCAGTGGAGGGCGACTGGGCCACAGGCAACCGAGTCGAGGCGACTGGGCCACAGGCAACAGAGTCGAGCCGACTTGGCCACAAGGGGCATTGCTGCTCGAGCCGCGGCATTCATGCCGCGCGGTGCTGTCGTGCCGGATGAATCCGGCGGTTCGACATGGCTCACCACAAGCGTCTCGGGCATAACCTACAGAGATCTTCGGAAGCCGGGAGCCAGGTTGCATGGCAGATTCGGCCGACCAGGGCGATGCCGTTGAAATCGAGCCGAATGTCCCCGCGCCGTCGTGGTATGGGGGGCTGAGGCTGGCGTTTCGGTTCGTCCTGCCTTTCGGCGATCCCGCCGAGCCTGACCCCGAAGAATGGCGCCGAGCGCGATGGTGGTTCTTGCCGATCGGTCTGGTCATTGGATTTCTCTGGGTGGGCGTGTTTCGGGTGGTGTGGCGGCTGTACGGCGAGGAGGTGACCAGCCTTCGGCTCGTGCCGGCCGCCGCGGTGCTGTTGGTCGACGTCCTCTTCACCGGATACCGATCCTTCGGCGGATTGACGTCCACGGTCCATGCCTTGACGGGCCCACGGCACGCCCGTGAGCCGGAAGAAGTCAACCCCAACGGTCTGGCCCAGTCGGCCGTCATGGTCCTCCTCCTGGCCATCGTCCTCGAGTTGGTGCTCCTCAGCGCGTTACGCACGGGCGCGTGGTGGTGGCCCGACGACTGGCGGCGTCATTTGAACTTCGCGTACCCGCGTCTGATCTACCGACCGCTGCTGCTCGCCCCGCTTTGGGGGCGGTGGGCGATCTTGCTTGCCGCCTCATTGGGTCGCGTCGCCACTCGGTCTCACCCCGCGGCGAGCGGGCTGTCGCAGGCCGTTTCGCCGACGTTCGTGTTGGCGACGTTCCTCTTGCCGCTTGGGATGACCAGCGTCTACTGTAGCCGTAGCGGCAACCTCGTGATCGGCGCGATCATTGCCCTCACGGTGCTCGGCGTCACCTTCACGGCCTCGGTGGTCATCGCGCGTCGAGGGGGCGGTCAGACGTGGCGGAGCATGCTGGCGGCCGGCAAGATCGCCGAACTCGCATTTCTCTGCATGTTTGTCGGTCTTTCGGGACAGATCCGCGGCTGGTAGACACGTCAATGAACCAGAGGAGGAAGACCATGGACGGGTCCTCAACGGCACGGTCAGATGCGAGCCCTGTGTTGGGTGGCGTTGCGGAATCGATTGTCGGCGGCGTAGTCATGGTTGCCCTCCTAGGCGCGCTGGCGGTTACGCCGGCGGGGGCCGATGATCTGCGTTCGGTGCTGCACCTTCGGGCGTGGGCGGATCAGCCGTTGCGCGATCTCTCCGGGCCCAGTCGCACGGAAGGCTACCTGGGCATGAAGGTCGACTCGGACCCCGCCGAGCCGGGCCGCGTGAAGCTCCTGAATCGATCGGCCTGGCAGTTTGACACCCGGCGGAATACGCGTATCTACCTCGGCCAGGGCGAAGACCGTGAGCTGCGTATCACCGGTCCGATCACTCTCGCGGCCGTGGTGGCCGTCGACGAGTTCCCGGCCAGCAAGGCGGCCGTCATCTCGAAATGGCAGCTGATCGATGGGGGTCGAGCCTACGAGCTGGGCGTCGGTGCGGACCGCGGTCTCTATTTCCATGTGAGCGCCTCGGGGAAGTGGCCCCTCTACGGCGCGGAGATCGTCGGCGAGCGGAGGCTGGAACCCGGCGTGCCCTATCTGATCGCCGGGTCCTTCGACCCCGGCAGGCGGATGGAGGTCAGCATCAACGGGGTTCGCGCCAACGAGGCCCCCCTGACCCGGGGCGTGCCCAGGGGAATCTTCGACACCACCACGCCCGTGCTCATTGGGAGCCGTCCCGGGGGCGGTCACGGGAGCGGGCTGACCGGCCGGGTCGGCGAGGTGTGGATCTTCAACAAGGCCTTGACGCTCGGGCAGCTCGAACGGCTGACGCGTCGGGCCGACGTGACCAGCGAGGTCAAGCCCTTGCCACCGGTTCCGAAGCCTCCGTACGACCTGGACGCGGTTCGAGACGCCGTTCGCGGATGGTATCGATCCCTGCAGGCGCCGGACCATCCCTATGGCGCGTATCGATTGAATCCGAAGGTCCAACCCGACTTGTACGCTTCGGCGGACATCGCGTGGATCCGTTGGATGATGGACGACCTGGCGGGGGTGAGCGATGCGGAGCGGACGGCATGGATCGAGTTCATCCGTGCCCAGCAGCGGCCCGACGGCAGGTACCGTCATATTACCAAGCACATCGCGACACACGCGTTCTGTCACGCCACCGGCGCGCTGAACATGCTCGGCGGCAAACACAAGTACGAGCCGAAGCTCCTGGAAAAGTACCGCGACATCGAACGGATGGATGCGTGGTTGGCGGGGATCGATTGGCGTCGGCCGTGGGGCGCGTCGCACGATATCTGGGGCGCGGGGGTGCCGCTGGCGTGCACGCCTTCGACGCCCGACACATGGCGCGAGGCGCTGTTCGACTGGCTCAACCGCGAGGTGGACCCCAAGACGGGGATGTGGCGTCGGGGTGTGCCGGACGTCGGGGCGCTCGAGCTCCTGGGTGGGGCGTTCCACATCTGGCCGATCTATGCCGCGCTGGAGAGGGACTTGCCCTACCCGGAACGCGTCATCGATCACGTCCTGGGCATGCGGAAGCCGAATGGGTCGTTCGACGGCGGGTTCGGCTACGGCAACATGGACGGCGTATGGGTGCTCGCCTACCTGATGGAGCGGACGGGTCACCGGCGAGATGAGGTTCGCGAGGCGCTTCGGAAGAACATCGCCGGTCTGATGAAGGCCTACGTCCGCACGCCACACCGCTGGCTCAGCGACGCCCACAGCACGGAGTCGCGCGTCGCCACGCTCGCGATCGTCTCGGAGGTGCTCCCGGAGCTGTTCGGCGGTCGGTCGTGGCGCAACCCGTGGCATCGGCGCGAGCTGTTCGTGATTCGGCACGGGGAGTGACGGACCGTCCTATTCGACGTGGCCCTCGGGGCGTTCGTGGCGGCGGGCGATATCGGGCAGCGCGAAGAAGAGCCGTTCCTCCGCCGCGGTCATCTCGACCTTGCGGCGGGCCATCACCTTCTTGGCGACCTCGATGCCGCGATGCGCGTCTTAGATGTCGCGCCCGTCGTCGGTGTACCACGTGAACGAGGGGACGAACTTCGGCGGGTAATGGCTGACGAAGACGTTGCAGCCGAAGCCGACGACCGCCCCGGTGGGGAAGCTCAGATTGATGCCCGCCTTGCTGTGATCGCCCATCGTCAGCCCGACGAAGATCTCGCCCGTGGGCGTCTCGACGCCGTTGATGGGGACGGTGATCTCGCCGTAGGTATTCTTGAGGTCGGAGTTGATGCAGTCGGCCGCGATGTTGATCCACTCGCCGAGATAGGCGTGGCCGAGGAAGCCGTCGTGCTGCTTGTTGCTGTGGCCGTGGATGATCGACTCCTCGATCTCGCCACCCACCTTGCAGACCGGTCCGAGTGTCGTTCCGCCGTGGAGGGTCGCGCCGGCCTGCACGAGCGTGCCGTCGCCGATGGAGCATGGGCCGACGATGGTGCAGTGCGGGCTGATCGTCGCGTTGTCGCCGATGATGATGGGCCCTTCCTCGGCATCCAGCACGACGCAGGGCTTGACCTGGCTGCCCGCGCCCACGTGGATTCCCGACTCGTTCAACAGATGAACGCCTTCGTACACCGTGCCCTCGATGCCGGCTTCGAACGTCGCCCCCCACTGCCGCGTGATCTCGGGGCCGTTGGCGTGCACGAGGTCCCACGGGTACCGGATCATGCCGTACTTGGGGAGGTCGACCTTTGTGCGGGGGTGACGCGCCTGGTGCGTCTCGATCACCTCGAGGAGACGTTGGTAGTCCAGCCAGACGCCCGGGCTGAGCCGGCGGGCCATGTCGGCATCGGCGCGTAGGAACACGATCCCCGGGTCGCGCATGCCGATGCAGGGCTCGGCGGGCCACTGGACGTGCGATGCTCCAAGGAGCCGGCCGTTGACGAACAGGGCGTCGCCCTCGACGGGCTGATTGACGGGTAGCGGCCATCGCTCGGCCACGACGTCGGCCAGTTCGGGACGCACCAAAAGGGAGACGTCGGCCGGCCCGACGGCCGCGCGGATCTTGTCGATGAGCTGATCGCAGCCGCAACGGAGCTCGAAGGTGGCTCGCCAGTAGGTCAGCGGCAGAAGGTTGGCGTATCCGTAATCCTCGAAGATCACGACGCGTTGCATGAGGGTCTCCGAATTCGTCGCCGGGATCGTGGCGCGCGCCCGTCCTCGATTGTGAATGCGCGGGTCTGGCTCTCAGGTCGGACAAAAGAAAGAGGGGCCCGTGCCTCGGACCCCTGAGTGATCAAGAGAAGGGCATCCACCGCAATGCCGTCGAGGGGAGATTTGACGGAACCCTGATTCAAAGTGGGCTGCTTCAAATCGATCCAGACCGCCCAGCGTACTAGGCGCCGGGTACGCCTGCGTTTCGATCCGCCTAAGCATCCCCTAGGGTTCGTTTAACGGTTCTGTCAAATGCGGCCCCTCTGTCGTACATGGCAGACGACCCTTCTGCTATCCTTCTATATCACCTTTGATCGGCTTGTCAAAAGCGGAAATCCAGTTTCGATTCGCGCGGGTCGTGTGGACACATCGAGAAGTTTGAAGTCTCATATTGACAAATCGGGTGTGCTGCCGGTAGTGCGAACCCGCCAATCCGTTAGGGAGGGTGGCCATGCAGAATCCGCTCGGAATTTCGGTCGCTGCCTTTCTGGTGGGCGGCCTGTCCTTGGCGACCGACGCGGGCAAGATCGCCCCCTGCAAGATCGTGATCGACGGCCGGCTCGATGATCCGGGATGGCGGGGCGCGTTGCGTTGGACCACCGGCGATTCATCGATCACGACGGATCGCTTCACATGCCGGGTAGCCTACGACGAGGAGTACGTCTACTTCGCCGCGGACGTGTCGGACGCCGATGTGCGGGGAACGCAGCGCAACCCTCGGACCGCCGTCTTCAAGGACGACGCGATCGAGTTCTTCTTCGAGGTGGATCACGCCCGCGCCAAGGACCGCACGCCTCGCACGTTCGAGTACGGCTTCAGCCCGGCGGGGGGATATAGCAACGTCACGGGGCGAGGTACCGGTGACGGAACGAGCTATCCCGGATACGTCTGGCCCCCGAGCTTCGAATCCAAGATCGAGTTCAAGACCGTCCTGAAGCCCGGCTCGACGCTCAACGACGGCAGCGACCGCGACAACGGCTTCGTCGTCGAGGCCCGCGTGCCCTGGTCGGAGTGGAACGT
>CAZKCX010000168.1:0-2766 GCA_964550865.1 uncultured Planctomycetales bacterium | reverse complement strand
CGACATGATCGGCCGGAGTCTGGGGTTCAACGTGCTCAAGATCTGTCGGCCCGAGCAGAAGGCCCCCACCGAGGTCCCCTTGAGCCTCACTCCGGGCGTGACGTTCAGGGACAACCATAACCCTAGTCTGTGGAGGAATCTATGGTTGTTTCATCCGTCGAAGCTGATGCCTGCCCCGAGGGAACGGATTCGTCAGGCATGCTCCAAGGGGTTCAAGCTGGATCAGAAAATCGTCGGCACGCACTACTTCTACTGGTATCGTTGGCCGGACAGCCACTTCTGGGACAACGCCGACTGGACCGACGACGCCCTGCAAGACCACTTCCCGCCGGAACGGACCAAGCACGTCTCCTTCGATTCGGCGCGATGGCATGAGATGGAGCTGCGGGACATCATCGATGCCGGCATCGATTTCATCGTGCCGGTCTATTGGGGAACGCCGGACAACTATCTGAAGTCGGGCACGGCGTTCAGCGTGCTAGGCATGGCGCCGATGGTCGAGGCCATGGATCGGATCGCCGCCGATGGCAAGACCACACCGAAGGTCGGGCTGTTCTACGACTCGTCGACGTTGCTGACGGGCGTGCGCGGCTTGGGTGAACCGGGCAGGGTGCTCGACCTGACCACCGACCACGGCAAGGACGTCTTCTACCGCACGATTCGCGACTTCTTCTGCATGGTACCGCCGCGTCACTGGGCCACACTCGACGGCAAGCCCATCGTCGTGCTCTACGGGACGTTCGGTGCCAAGCACGACGCGTCAACGCTCAAGCACACCAACCGGCGGTTCGAGGAGGAGTTCGGGTGTCGGCCGTACGTGATCCGCAACGCGGGCTGGAACCTCCCCACCGACGCGATCACGTCGTGGGGGGCGGCGCTCGCCGGCCCGATGACGCCCGGCCCGACGAAGCCCGGCGCGGTCGTCCAGATCGGACCGGGCTACGACGACCGTGCCGTGCCCGGCCGAACCACACCGCAACGCAACCGCGATGACGGCGGGTTCTATCAGGCCAGTTGGCGAACCGCGATTCGCAGCGGCCGCAACGTCGTCCTCCTCGAGACGTGGAACGAGATGCACGAGGGCACCGATATCTGTGCGTCGCGTGAGTACGGGCGCGAGTACATCGATCTGACGGCGACGTACAGCCGGGTTTTCAAGCAGGGTTTACCGCTTCCGCCGTTCACGTACGAGCCGTCGGACATCGAGACGCGCCGCAAAGACCGCGGCAAGGAGTTCGCGGACGCCGAGCTCGTGACGTATCGGCCGGGTGAGTCAGGCGGGCTCGACCACGTAGCGGGTCTCGAGGACGGCAGGTCGGAGATCGTGGAGGTCGGCGGCATCCGGGCATTGCGGACGGAGGCGAACGAGGTCTCCGCCCAACGGTACCTCTACTTCGACGTGGCGGACCCGTACGCGTTCAACGTGAAGGGCGACGTCGAGGTGACGGTGGAGTTTCTCGACGAGGGCAAAGGCGCGTTCACCATCGACTACGACTCGCGCGACGCGGATGCGACGCTGCTGGGTGCATACCGATCGGCCCCCGGCGCGGCGTTTTCCGATACCGGCAAGTGGAAGACCGTGACAAGGCGTCTAACCGGCGCCCGGCTTGCGAATCGCCAGAACGGTGGAGCGGACTTGCGCCTTCAAGTCGGGGGCCGCGACCTGACGGTTCGGAAGGTCGTTGTCCGGAAGCTGCGCTAGTGCCGAACCATCCGTAGAGCCTCCAACACGGCTTGGTACCCGCAGGTATCTCCGAGGTCGCGAGGGGGATCGGATAGGGCTATCTCTGGCCCGTCTGACCGCCGAGTTTCTCCTCTAAGGACCTCTTGCAGGCCCAAATCATTTTTACAACGTGAAATAGATTCTAATATCGTAATTTTCCTTGGCAAGACCTAGAAGCGGGTGTATACTGTTGGTTGAGTGAGGGATGCGGCTGGTAAGGCCGATCTCATCCTTCCTCGGTATCGAGTTGGCGTTAGATCACGCCGGATCTGGACTAGACATTATTGTGAGGAAATGGCAATGAATGCGCGTCTCCGTTTGCATGTAGGTGTATTGGGCGCAGCGGTTCTCCTGTTTGGGATCTCAGCAGTAGCGTTTTCGCTGGGCGTGTTTCCGTTCATGGCGCGTTCACTCCCGGCTACAACCCTCTCTATAACCGACCCGAACGAGCCACCGGACCCGAACGACCCCAACGACATGACAGGGATCATCGGTTACGTAGGGGACTGGGACCCCAATGATCCAAATCAGGACCCCAATGACCCTAACACCATCCCGCCCATGGTGCATGCCAGGCTATTCGCAATCGATCCCAACAAACCAGATGACCCCAATTCGTTTCTTGGTTCGCAAACTTGGATTCCCGGGACAAAACTCGCAGGGCGATACTTCATTGCTCGAATGCCTCCCGCCACCTACCAATTGACGGTCGTTGTGCCAGGCAAGGCCATCGAGGTTGTGCCTGACGTCGAGGTCGAGCTGGGTCTTCAGACGACGCAGGATTTCCTGCAACTGGCCCCCGAGGGTGTGATCACGGGAACGATTGAGGACGCCCAGGGAGGAGGGATCAGCGATGAGGACGTTTCCGTATCGCTGGACGGCTACATCTTCTGTCCGGTGTCGGGACCCAATGAGCAGGGTCAGTACACTATCAGTAACCTCCCGGAGGGAACGTTTACTGTCAGAGTCTCCTCATTCAAGTATGCATTCCCCAACCCCAGCCAAGAGATAGCAGTTACTGAGGGCCAGACTGTCGAGAACGT
>CAZKCX010000167.1:8247-11413 GCA_964550865.1 uncultured Planctomycetales bacterium | reverse complement strand
AGACCGGCACGGTGCGGATCGAGGACGATGTCGAGGTCGGTGCGGGCAGCTGCAGCGACCGGGCGAAGGTCGGCGCGACGGTGATCGGTGCGGGCACCAAGATTGATAACCTCGTGCAGATCGCCCATAATGTCGAGATTGGCTCTCACTGTCTTTTGGTAGCCCAAGTGGGGATCGCCGGGACGGTGAGGATGGGGCAGTACGTGGTGCTGGGCGGCAAGGTCGGCGTGCGGGATCACGTCACGATCGGAGACGGCGTCCAGGTGGGGGCGTGCAGCTGCATCGCGCAGGACGTGCCGGCGGGAGAGCGGCTGGCGGGCATTCCCGCCCGTGACGGACGATTGTGGCTGCGCCAACAGCGGCTGCTGGACAAGTTCCCCGAGATTCACGCCCAAATGCGCCGGCTCGAGAAGCGGGTGGCCAGCCTTGAAGCAACAGACGATCGCCAGGCCGGTTGAGATCAGCGGACGGGGCCTCTTCACCGGAGAGGAGATCACGATCCGCGTCAAGCCCGCCCCGCCGGACACGGGCGTCGTGTTCGTGCGCTCGGATCAGCCCGATCCGGTCCGCGTCTCCGCCGTGATCGACAACATCACCAAGCGGGCCCGTCGCAGCTCGCTTCGCAACGGGACGATTTCAATCGAGACGGTGGAGCACTTCCTCGCGGCCGTGGTGGGCTCGAACCTGGACAATCTCGAGGTCGACCTGTCCGGGCCCGGTTGCGAGTTGCCCGGCGGGGATGGGAGCTGCCAGGTCTTCCTGGAGGCCATGCAGGAGGCGGGGGCGACCGAGCAGGAGATCGAGCGACGCGTCTTTGAGATCACCGAGCATGTCCGCGTAAGCGAGGGGGATGCCAGCATCGACGCCGTGCCGGGCGACCCGGACGTGCTCGATATTCTCTACGACCTTGACTACGGCGACAGCGGTCCGATCGGCCGTCAACTCTTCGCGGCGCGGATCACGCCGGAGACGTTCGTGCGCGAGATCGCTCCGGCCCGGACCTTTCTGCTGGAAGAGGAGGCCCGCGCGTTTCAGGCCCGCGGGTAGGGCACGCACCTGACGTTCAAGGACGTCCTGGTCTTCGGCCCGGAGGGTCCGATCGAGAACGAGGCGCGATTCTCCAACGAATGTGTCCGGCACAAGATCCAGGATTTCGTGGGCGATTCGATGCTCCTGGGCCGTCACCTGCGGGGCCGGGTCATCGCGCGCAAGTCGGGCCATTCCCTGAACCATGCCCTGGTCCGCAAGCTGATCGAGACCGTCAAGTCCGGGCAGATGTCGCAGCGCTTGACGGGCGAGCCCGCCATCGACATTCGACGCATCCAGCGGCTGTTGCCGCATCGATATCCCTTTCTCCTCGTGGATCGCGTTCTGGAGCTGGTCCCCGACAAGCGAATCGTGGCCGTCAAGAACGTGACGATCAACGAGGAGTTCTTTCAGGGACACTACCCGGGCCAGCCGATCATGCCGGGCGTGATGATCATCGAGGCCCTGGCACAGGCGGCGGGCTTGCTGCTCGGACAGAGGCTGGAGCACACGGGCAAGGTCGCGGTGCTGCTCAGCGTCGACAGCGCCAAGTTCCGGCGGGCGGTCATGCCGGGCGATCAGCTGATCCTGGAGGCGGAGGCCATTCGCGCCAAGGAGCGGACCGCCAGCGTCCGGGCGCAGGCGAAGGTGGGCGACCAACTGGCCGCCGAAGCGAAGCTCCGCTGCATGATGGTCGACGCGGAGCCGATCTAGGTGAGTTTGCGTGAGACGGGTGCTATCCGTCTTGCGTGCCACGGCTCTCTGAGCAGGTACCTGTGTAGCGTCGGTAGCGTACCGAAGAAGTGGTACAAGGGACTCGGCGGCGATAGGGAGCGCGGCGACTCCGTCGCCGCTTTGGCGCCGCGGCAGACAATCAAGAGATAACGTGGAAAGACGGTTGATGAGCAACATCCATCCGAGCGCGCACGTCGATCCGAAGGCCGAGCTCGGCCCCGATGTGGACATCGGGCCGAATTGCTTCGTCGGTCCCCGGGTGACGATCGGCGAGGGCTGCACGCTGCACAACAACGTGACCGTGACGGGGCACACGACCATCGGCAAGGGCAACGAGTTCTATCCGGCAAGCGTCATCGGGGCCGATCCGCAGGACCTCAAGTTTCGGGGGGAGCCGACGGAGCTGACCGTGGGCGACGACAACATCTTCCGGGAGCTGGTGACGGTGCATACGGGGACCGGCGCCGGCGGGGGTTTCACGAAGATCGGCAGCCACAACCGCTTTCTTGTGGGCGTGCACGCGGCCCACGACGTGACCATCGAGGACCACTGCGTCGTTGCCAACGGCGTCCAATTCGGGGGACACGTGCACGTCGAGAGCTACGCAACGTTCGGCGGGATGAGCGGGTTGCATCACTTCGCGAGGGTGGGGCGCTATGCCTTTGTGGCCGGCATGACGCGAGCCAACATGGATGTTCCCCCGTACCTCATCGTGCAAGGCTATGAAGGGCGCGTGCGGGGCGTGAACATCCACGGCATGTCCCGGTGGGGGTTCTCCGCGGAGCGCATTCAGCCCATCCGCCGGGCGTTCAAGGATCTGTACACGGACCGCGGTCGGTTCGGCGGGAATCTCCTGAGCCGGCTGGATTGCCTCGAGAACGACGGGCCGCTCACGGACGATGTGCGGCACCTCATCGAGTTCGTGCGCGCCACCGTCCGCGACGGCTATCAGGGCCGATACCTCGAATCGGTTCGCGGGGAGGCCACGCGGGAGAAGGCCGGGTTCTACCAAGGGACCGCCCACGCCACCCAGGACACCGGGGGGAACGGCTCGTGACGACGGAGGGGACGGGGCATCGCGTGCGCGTGGCGGTCGTCGGTGTGGGCCACCATGGCCGGCATCACGCCCGCAACTACGCCGACCTCGACGCGGCCGACCTCGTCGCGGTCGTCGATCGGGACACCGACCGCGCGGCGGAGATCGCCGCCGAGCACGGCTGTCGGTCCGTGGCGTCGGTCGACGACGTCCTCGACGACGTCGACGCCGCCAGCATCGTGGTGCCCACGATCCACCATGTCGAGGCGGCCAGGCCTTTCATCGAGCGGGGCAAACCCGTGCTCATCGAGAAGCCGGTCGCGGCGAACGTCGCCGAGGCCGAGGCGCTTCGAGATCTCGCCCGCAAGT
>CAZKCX010000167.1:0-8237 GCA_964550865.1 uncultured Planctomycetales bacterium | reverse complement strand
TCGTCGCCGTGGGCCACATCGAGCGGTTCAACCCGGTGGTGCAGGCCATGCGTCGGTTCGAGGCCGCGCCGAAGTTCATCGAATGCCACCGCATCAGCCCGTTCACCTTTCGGTCGGCCGACGTCGGCGTCGTGCTCGACATGATGATCCACGACATCGATATCGTGCTCAGCCTGGTGCGGGACGAGCCCGTCCGGATCGACGCCGTGGGTGTCGGTGTGCTCAGCCGGGCCGAGGACATCTGCAACGCGCGGGTGACGTTCCGTCGCGGTTGTGTGGTGAACCTGACCGCCTCGCGCCTCGCCCTCAAGACCGAGCGCAAGATCCGCGTGTTCAGCGACGAGGCGTATTTGTCGTTGGACTACCAGAAGAAGGTCGGCCTGGCCGTCCGCAAGAAGGCCAACCTGGATATCCTGGAGCTGGCCAAGCAGTGGAAGGTGGACGATCTCTCGCAGATGGCGGACGTCGACTACACGAAGCTCGTGCACGTCGAGCCGCTCATGCCGACGGACGAATCCGAGCCGCTGCGGTCGGAGTTGTCCAGCTTCCTGGAGAGCGTTCGCACCGGCCGTCCCCCCGAGGTCAGCATCGAGGACGGCGTGGCCGCGCTCCGGCTGGCGCACGGCATTGTCGCATCCGCGCGTGAGCACGCCTGGGACGGCACTCCCGCCGGCCGGATCGGCCCGAACATCGGTCTGGCGGAAGGCTAAGCTGCCGGCAAGAGTGTTTGGACAGTCAGCGAAGCTGGGGTGGCCCACCTCTTCAGAGGTGGGGGCAACGAATCCGACCGAAGATTCGCGTCCCCATCGCGCGAGCGATGGGCCCCACGGCTTCCTCGAAGGGGCTCCCTTCGGGTCTGAGCCTCAGGGTCGAAGACCGGACAAGTGAAGCCACCCAGACTCAGGTTCCTTCTTGCGCACTGTTCAATCTTGAAAGCAGCTTCGTACCTCCGACTCGCGGTTCCTTCCCTCGCTCGCTACGATCTCCCGCATGCGATCGCCCACCCGAGACCGCGCCGACCTTCGGCGGCGCAGGCGCCGCATCCTGCCGAGCGCCTGGCGACGTCGCCCCCTGCTGACGACGGCAGTCGTCTTGCTGGCGGCCTCGGCGCTCTTGTGGCGGCGTGCGCCGTCGCCGGCGGTCAGCGGTGACGACTATACCCGCTATCACGGCAAGACATTCCGTGTCGCGCGCGTGATCGACGGCGACACGGTCGATCTGGCCGTGCCCGACGGCCGCAAGACCTACACGCGGGTCCGCCTCTGGGGCGTGGACACGCCGGAGGTCGAGGGCAGCCCGCAAGGCGAGATGTACTTCGGTCCGCGAGCGAGTCGTTTCAGCAAGGAGGCGCTGGAAGGCATGCAGGTCGAGACGCTACTGGTTCGCGGCGAGACGCGCGGGGTGTACGGCCGGCTCCTCGCGTACTTGCGCCTGCCCGGCCAGGAGGAGACGTTCAACGAACGGTTGATCGAGACCGGCCACGCCTACGCCGACTGGCGGTTCGATCATCCGCTCCGGGAGCGGTTCCTGAAGGCGGAGCGTCGCGCCCGACAGGAGCAGCGTGGATTGTGGCAGGCGGTGAAGCCGCAACAGATGCCGAAGTGGCGTCGCAAAGCGGCCCGCTGAAACGCTCGCCTACCACGCGCCTTGGAAGAACGTGCCGAACGTCCGCAGCATGATGATCAGGTCGAGCTCGAGCCCCATGTGCTTGACGTAGTACAGATCGAGCTGGAGCTTCTTGCGGGCGTCCTCGACGCTGGCGCCGTAGCGGAAGTTGATCTGCGCCCATCCCGTCAGGCCGGGCTTGATGAGCAAGCGTTCGCTGTAGAAGGGAATGTCGCGGGTGAGCTGCTCGACGAACTCGGGTCGTTCCGGGCGCGGTCCCACGAGCGACATGTTGCCGATGAGGATGTTCCAGAGTTGGGGCAGCTCGTCGAGCCGGGTGGCGCGGAGGAACCGTCCGATCGGTCGAACGCGAGGATCGTCCTCGAGGGCCCAGGTGGGCGTGCC
Source organism: uncultured Planctomycetales bacterium (assembly GCA_964550865.1). Lineage (GTDB taxonomy): Bacteria > Planctomycetota > Phycisphaerae > UBA1845 > JAFGLZ01 > JAFGLZ01. Next base: position 6,227 of record CAZKCX010000167.1, on the reverse strand, counting down.
GTTCGGCTCGGCGCCCTCGGCCATCGTTCGGAACTTGTACAGCGTGAAGACCCGACCGTTCTGGCCGACACGCGCTTGCGAGTAGAAGACCGGCCCGCGGCAGTTGAGTTTGACCAGCAAGGAAATCAAGGGCCACAGCGGCAGCGAGACCCCCAACCCGATGATGGCCGTGGCGACGTCGACCAGGCGTTTGACGGCCGCGGCCTCCTCGCGATGGTTCTGCAGGTCGGCGAAGAGGAACCAGTCCGGTCCGATGTGCTCGACGGGCACCTCGCCGAAGGCCTTTTCGCAGAAGGTGACCTCATTCGTGACGCGGCAGCCGAGCCGGAGGCAGGCCAGCGCGGCCTCCGCCACCTCCGGGTTCTGGACGAGCTTGCTGCCGATGACGACCTCGCGGACATCGTGCTCGACACAGATCCGTTCGATGTCCTCCACCGTGCCGAGCACGCGTCGGCCTTGTCGCACGCGTCCGACAAGGTCCGGGTCGAGGTCGACGAAGCCGACGACCCGGTACCCGCGCATCAGCCGTGCCTTCAGGGCCTTCACGGCCAGCTGTTCGGCGGGGCCCGTTCCGATTACGAGCAGGCCGAGCGGGTTGTTCCGCAGCGACCAGAAGGCGAACAAACGGATCGCCGGCCCGAGAATCAGGAACGTGGCGCCCCCCCCCGCCGCCACGCGCCTGCTCAGGCCGGCGTAGAGGAAGACATGGACCACGACATACGTGAGGCCCGTCGCCAGGGCGATCGTCAGCAGGCTTCGGGCGAAGATGCGGCTTCGGTGCAGAAGCGTCTCTCGCTCGTACCAGCCGAAGATCATCCCGCTGCAGACCAGGGAGATTCCGAAGATCGCTTCGGTGAGATACGGATAAGGCACGCTTGCCCAAGGCCACCAGATCAGCAGCCGTGTGCCGAGCCAGATGCCCGTCCACAAGCAAAGCAGGTCAATGAGGACCCAGCCCAGTTGCGGGAGGGACCAGAGGAGCCGACCGACCAGGACCCAGAAGCTTCGCCGTCCGGACCGGACGGCGGCCATGCCTTCGGCCGCAACCTCCGTCAGGGACCCTAGGGCAGGGTTCCCCGTCGGCTTCGCAATAACCCATCCGTCAGCACTCACTTCCATCCTCGATGTACGGCGGTGATGAAAGAATCGGCTTGATGATCGGACCACATAAGTTCTCGGTCGAAGCGCAGCCCTTCGGATCGCCTGCCGACCCGGCGGGGGTTCCGATAACCCCGTCTGACCTCTTGTCCGAAGGGGCGTTATCGGACGGCAAACGTGGTAGGCCGGGCCGATAACGGCCGTCCCGCCGCTCGAGCGCCGTTATGCCAGGCCGCGGCCGAAAATAGGGGAACCTGGCTTGGGTACAGACCGATAAGACTGACGAACCGATCGCCGAAGAGAACCATGAGAGCCATGACCCGCACCACACACGCCCTCGGAGCTCGCCGTTCACTGAGCCTTGCGTTGATCTCGATGCTTGCCTTGAGCGTCGCGGCCGGTTGCTCGACAGACAGTAAGGTCGTCACCGTTCGCCAGATCGATATGGGCATGCTCGCCTCCAACGTGCCGCAGGACGGCGACAACCAGTACGTGATCCACCAGCAGCGGAAGACCGTGGGACGCTTCCCGTGCAGCATGGCCGTCATGCGCGTCACGAGCGAGCTCTCGGAGAACCTCGAGGACGGGGCCGATCCCCAGCTCGTGTTGGACGTCCCGCCGACGATCAAGGCCGTGCCTTGGACCGAGCTCTTCGACAACGTTCCGGTGGTGAAGAACGTCAAGGTTATGGGGCGACCTTCCGTGCCGTTCGAGCAGGTTTCGGTGACCGAGCTGGTCCGGGCGGCGCGAGCACAGCATGCGCGGCTCTTGTTTGTCTACGGACAGAGCGACCTGCCGGCGAACCTCGTTCGGATGGTCGGGGCGATGTACGACACGGAGACGCAGGAGCTGCTGGCCACGGTTCGGGCGCAGGTGGAGCCGACGCCGGGGCTGCCCACGCCTCGGGATCGGGTCAAGCAGGACAAGCGTCACGAGGATCCGGAATGCCTGACGGCGGAGAAGTTCCAGGCTCTCGTGCTCCGCTGCGCGTACGAGTTGTACCAACAGGATACGCCCGCGACGACGACCCAGCCGAATCCGTGGGACCGCCCGGGCGTCCGGCCGATGATCAGTCCCTGGACCGACTGGCGCACCGAGCCGCAGCACTACCAGCAGGTGCAGCCGCAGTACCAGCAACGGTAGGTTCCCTTGGCCGATCGACGCGACCCAAAACCAGCCCAGCGGCGTCCCGAACGATGGGACGCCCGCTTTGCTTCCGACGACGGGCTCATCCGTCGCCTACACCGGCGCCTGCCGGAGATCTTTCTGCTCAGCTACGCCGGGCTCGTCGCCTACGTGAGCCTGCTGCCCTTCGGCGTCCTCAGCCTGGGAGGGATCGAGGGCTCGCTGGACTTTTCGGGCATGACGAAGCTCTCGGCCGGTCTGAAGGACATCCTCCCCAACATCTTCCTGTATGTTCCCTTGGGGGCGGTGGGCTACGTGGTGGCTCGGCGCGGTGAGTGGGGGCGCGTGGCGTCGTCGATCAGCGCCGTGGCGCTATGCACGGGTCTGAGTCTGTTGCTCGAGCTCCTCCAGCAGCTCGTGGCCGTTCGCGTAAGCTCAATGGTCGACGTGGTGAGCAACGTCAGCGGCGGGTGCATCGGCGCCCTCCTGGGGCGAACGAGTCGCCGGCTGATCAACAAGATGATCCGACGCGGGCGGTGGGAGCTGCGGTATCTGCCGCTCACTACGACGGCGCGGGCCTACGTAGTCTTGGTCGTCGTCGCGGGCCTGATCCCACTCGACATCACATACGACATCCATAAGCTTGGGCGAGCGGTCAAGCACGCGAAGATTGTCCCCTTCGCTGACTTGGAGACATGGGAGGTGCAGGCCCGGCAACTCGAGATCGCCGAGGACTTGCCGGGCTATATGACCCTTCAACGCATGCGGGTCGATTACGGGTTGGACATGATCGCCGAAGCGGCCAGCTTCGGCCTTCTGGGGATCTTGCTCTCCCTCAGCTTCCGACGTGAACACGCCACGGGGAGGATCGAGGGCTGGCTGGTTGCGACGATCTACGCCGGCGTGCTCGGCGCCGGCCTGACGGGCTTGCAGTTGTTCGTCATCTCACGGGGTTTCGATGCCGGGGCGATCGTGGTTCGGGCGGCGGCGGGGTCGCTCGCGTCGGCCTTGGCCATGCCCTTCATCCGGTCGGAGCCGCCGCGCGGGCGGACGCTGGCCGACATGGGCCCGCAAGGCCTCAACCTGCGCATGGCACGACTGCTCACCGTCCTCGTGGTGGTCTACATCCTGGCGCGCGGCTTTTCGCCCCTGATCATTCATCAGGATGATCGCGTCGCCGAGACGAACTGGCACGGCATCGGCATCGTCCCGATGGCGGGATACTTCCAGAGCCGGTTCTCGACCTCCGTCGACGACATCGTCTATAAGGTGCTTCGCTTCGGCGTGTTCGGGGTGGTGGCTGCGTTAGGGCTCGGGCTTCGACCGTCGAAACCGTTCTACCGCCGGGCCGGGCGAATCGCCGTGGCCGGCGGGCTCATCTCCTCCGGCATCGAGGTCGCGCAGGTCTACCTGCCGACGCGCTGGCCCGACGTGACCCACGTCTTGCTGGCCATGTTCGGCAGTTTCGGCGGGGCGATCGGCATCCGCTGGGTCAACGATTACTACCATTCGGTCCGAGTTCGTTGGTTGGCGGACTTCATCGCGAGCCGGGAGCCGGGCACGGCCGCCCTGTTCAACGTCGAGCTACCGCCGAGCGAAGCACAGGTTCCCGGGGGGGCAGCGAGCGATCCCTCCCGAGATATGCCTGTCTTCAACGTGGAGATCGCCACGGAGAACGAAGCAGGCCCTCGCGAACCGACGCCCACACCGGAGCCACAGAACCCGCCACGCTCCGACGGCGACGAAGACGCTTCCCAGTCGTAATAGCACACGTCGGGCGAGTATGCACGGCGCGCGACCAAGGATGAGCATGCCGAGGTCCGGTCTTGTCATCGGGCGACGCCGGCCTACTTTCTCCGTTGCCCCAGCGGTCGGTGGATCGTCACGGGCGTGGCCAGGAGCTTCTTGAGGTCCTGGCCCTTGGCGAGCCACTTGAGGTCGAACTTGGCCAGGGCGACGGATTCGTACAGCTTCTTCACACCCTTTTCGAAGAGCAGGTAGATGTTGCCGTCCTTGTCCGCGGCGAGCGAGGAGTACGCGCTCGGTCCGGCGTAGATGAGCCGCTTGACGGGCCATGTCCAACCGCGGTCGAAGCTCGCCCAGACCGACATGCGGACGCGCTGCCCGCCGGGATCGTCCGGCGTGCTGAAGATCAGCACGTCCTTGCCGCCCGTGGATTCCAGCGGCAGCCGAACGAGGCCGGCGTTGCAGCCGTAGCTGGGCTGGGTGCCGTATTTGAAGTAGAAGGGCTGCCCGACCTCGCGGAGGACGTCGTCCACCCGCCAGTCGACCCACATGGCCCCGCCGTCATAGCTCCATGCGATCCGCCGGCGGTGGTCGATGGCCATGTGCGAACGCGAGTTGTAGTAGATGTCGCCGTTGGACATCTCGGCCAAGGTGCCCTCGCCCGTTCCGCTCTGGACCGGGGCGCTGACCTGCCACGTCTTGCCGCTGTCGTCGCTGAAGATGGCCATGTTGTAGTGGTACGGCCACCACTCCTGGCCATTGCTGCCCTTGGGTGGCATGATGCGGGCGGGCATCAGCAGGCGTCCCTCGTGCTTGCCGTGCTGGAGCGTCACACCGGATTCGGAGCAGGCGGTTCCCGTGGGGTTGCCCTTGGGCGTGCCGTGGCCGTAGGCGTTCGGCTGGAGCGTGATCGTCTCTCGCTTCCACGTCTTGCCGTGGTCCTTGCTCCGCCAGAGATAGCCCTTGCCCGCACGGACGACCATCACGTCGCCGCTCGTCTGATCCACCACGACGCTGCCGCCGGCGTCCTTGCCGACCTGCCGCATGGGGCTCCAGGTCTTGCCGCCGTCCTCGCTTCGGCGCAGCCGGTTGCCGGACTTGGCGAAGGCCAGCACCGTACCGTCGGTGGCCACGTCGATCTTCGGAATGCGGACGCCCTTGAAGAGGTCCTGGATTTCCAGGTCGGGGGCGAGCTCCGCCGCGTGCGCGGCGGGACCGGCACAAGCCAGTCCGCAGGCGAGCAGGACAAGCGTCGCGAGCGAGGCGACGGCAGGGCGGTGCAGACGGACAACGGCAGGTGCGAGCGACTTCATGGATCTCTCTCCTTGGGTCAAATGATTCCGAGTGTTGGGCAGATGCTTCAGACGGCGTACGCTGCCGGTGTTCTTCGTGGTTCGTTATAGCCTACGCCGGCCGCGATCTCCACCCGAGAGACGGTTGGCAGGTCCCCCTTCGTCTCCAAGGCCACGATGGCCGAACCACGTAGCGCGGGCGTTCCGTCTTCGCCTTCGGCTACGCCGTGACAAGCATGCCCATGCTACGTACTGCACGCCGGCGCGGTCAGTCGTGCGCGCCGACCATCTCCCAGGCCTCAAGGGAGGTGACGATCGCGGCGCCCCCGGCGGCGAAGAGGCGAACGCCCAGGCTGTCGCTCCGCGACGGATAGATCCGCTGCGTGATGCACGGGCGGTCGTTGGCGAAGACCTCGAGCACCGAGCGGTCGAGGAACACCCGTAGCCGAAGGGATTCGCCGTCACGCAGCTTGAACGGAGCGGCCTGGACGCGGCAGTCCTTGTCGACGCGGGGGAAGTCGGGCAGGTCGCTGATGGCCACCGCGCTGGCCCGGGTCCCGTCGACCTTAAGCAGGCCGGCGCCGGGATCGCACACGATGGTCGTCTGCTCCGCGGCGTCGGGCGAGCAGCGGACCCGCAGGCCGAACACGCCGGCGCCGGCCGGTTCGATCGTCAGCGCGATCTCGAGGGCGGCCCCGCGTATGTCTTCTAGGACGAGATCCTCGCCGGGCTTCAGGGGGATCCCTTCGTGCCTGCGATGGTTGATCCGCAGGATCTCCACCTCCGGCGCGGGTTTGACGCGCAACGTTCCGTCCTCGCCCAGCCAGAGGACCCGCGGCAGCGTCATGACGCCCGCCCATCCAACCGCGCGCTGCGTCTTGTTGCCGCGCCCCTCGTTGATCCACCCGAACAAGAGCCGTCGGCCGTTGGGGTCGAGCATCGTGATCGGGGCGATGAGGTGCCCGC
>CAZKCX010000166.1:7271-11429 GCA_964550865.1 uncultured Planctomycetales bacterium | reverse complement strand
ACAGCCGATGGCACAGCCCGGCCCGTCCGGCGTACTTCCTGGAGAGGGGGCAGTCAGCGCATTCGACCACCGGGGCTTCGACGACAACGCTGGCGTCGGCCTCCAACGCCCTTCGCATGCAAGCGGGGAACTCGCCGCGCGCCAACCGGATCTGCATCGCCTCGAAGCCGCCGTCGAAGCCCGAGGCGCCGGTCATCGACGCGGCCGTCTTCGTCTCATCGAGCAGGGCAATCCAGGCGTTTTGGTAGCCCATCGTCTCCGTCAGGTTGGCACAGGCCTTCTCGATCAATCGAGCCCGCTCGGTCTCCTGCACGATGAGTTGGTTGACGTTGCGAATGGCCAGAAGGACTTGCTTGATGTGGGCCTCGCGCTCCTCCGCACGACGCTGCGCCGTCCGGTCGCGGAAGACAAGCACGACGCCGGTCAAGGTCCCCTCCTCGTCGAGAATCGGCGAGGCGCTGTCGTCAATGGGGCACTCCCGTCCGTTTCGGGCCATCAGCAACGACGGCCGACCCAGACCGACCACGGAAGCCTCCCGAAGCACCCGACCGATCAGACCATCCACCGCGTCCCGCGTCTCCTCGTCAATCACGCGGAAGACCTCGTCGGCGGGCATGCCTTCGGCCTCGTCTTCGCGCCACCCCGTAAGGTCCTCCGCCACCGGGTTCATCTGCACGATCCGGCCCTCGGCGTCGGTGGCGATGACCCCGTCGCCCATGCCGTCGAGCGTGGCACGGAACCGCCGTTGGCTGGCCTCGAGCTCGGCGACCCGCCGCTGCAGCTCATCCTGGGCGGATGAAAGCTCCTCGGTTCCGATGTCCTTTTCGTTTCGCATCGTTACTCACCGGTTCGACCGGTGCCATCGCGCATCGACCCGGGAGATCGAATGCGCCGATCGCAATCACCTCTGTAGTCAAGCCTATGCCGGCGGGATACCAGGGGATAGTCAGGTTCCAATCGAGGGGTTATACGGTCCCCGCATGGTAGTGAGTCCTGGTCTGCATGGGCCCTATGACACCCGGGAAGGCCCGCTCGGGCACCCCGCATCCAGGTCTTCGGCCAAGGGCAAGACATCCTGAAACGCAAAGCCCGGCACAAGCTTCACTAGAATGCTACTGGGATCTACTTCGACACGTACACCTCCATTATGGTCGCCGTGATACGGGGAAGCAACCCATTTGGCTGGGGCTTTTTCCCACGTCCACCGAACCGCCTTACACCCGACCGCAGGGAGTGGGTTCCGCCTTCGAAAGCTCAATCAAAAGGTAAACGCTCCCTGGGGCTTATGTTGCGCGGTCCGATACGGGAGGCCGCTCCGGAGCCGATCCGTGGCAGGCTCCTTCGGCAGACTCTACGGAATCTCCACCTCCGCCCGAGCGTAGAGATGCGTGAAACACGCCCCCTTTTGCTTGTGAGAAGGATTGCAGTTGACAGACCAGATCCGCTTAATCGGGAAGGAGATCGTCCGGATACCGGGACCTGAAATGCGGAACCATGGCTCATCCGGGAGACCGGCGTGCTCGGTCGCGGAGGGCCACGCTTCCGCGTTGAAGCCGGGCTTCTGCCAGCCATCAACGGGCTCGGAACTGATCTTCCAGGATCGATCGGCGCGGATGTCCTTGCCGGGGATGTCGAGCCAGAGCTGGAGGGTGCCGAGCCGGGTGTAGGTGAAGGGCTCATCGGGCCGACGTTCGGCGTGCACGGCGAGCGTGTGCGTCCCCTTGTCCACGCCCACCCGGACCACGGAGAGGTCGCGCATGTTCCACGGTCCCGCTTTGTGGACGCTGTTGCCGTCGTAGAAGACCTCGATGCCGCTCGGGGCGTAGGCCTTGAGCAGCGCGCGCCCCGGGCGCTCGAGCATCCAGAGCTTGTCGGATGCGATCTTTGATGTTTCCGGCTCGCTGCCGGCGGCGATCTTCCTGTACTCGTCTCTGGCCTGATCGATCTTGCCGGTCCGCTCGAGCAGGTCGGCATGGAGGCACGCTACACTCGGGGTCAACGCGTTCTGCGGGAACTTGTGCATCAAGAGATTGGCCGCGCGTACCGCACCGACCAGGTCCCCTTTGACCTCCAGGCCCCGGATAACCTGCAGACCAGTCGCGAAGCTATCCGGATGGTCCAGCGGCAAGCGGTCTTCGAGCGGAGGCAGGGGCGGATGTGGCTTGTGCGGTTCGATCTGGTACCAGTAGGTCACCGTCGCGAAGTCGTCGCAGCGATAGCCGATGTCATGTCCCCGGTCTGCCATGGTCACACGGATGGACTTCTGGAAGGGGATGGGATCCAGCAGGTGCATCCGGTAGGCCGTCCACTTCCCGAACCCATCGGGGATGTGAACGCTCGTGCCGAGGTAGGGCGTCTGGAGGTTGCTGCGGTACCCCCAGGCCTGGCCGTAGTAGTCTTCGCTTCCCGTGCCCGGCAACGTCGGATCCTCGTCCCCGTCGACGTAGAAGTCCTCGCGGCTTTCGACCCAGCTGTGGGCCGCCAGGAGGTGAACGCTCCACACCGTGCCGATGTACTTCCCGCGTCCTTCGGCCTCGCACATGACGTGCGGCACCTCCCGCACCACCGGCCGGGCCGCGCGATACGTGGCGTGCAGCGTCATGACGTCGCCGGTGAGTGAGGGGTCCTGCTCGTAATCGATGTGCCAGTACACGCCCTGGGCGTCCGATGTCATCTCATTCCGGAGTATCAGCTTCGCCCGTTTCTTGAAGGGCATCGGCAGATAGCAGTTGAATCCCGCCCGCACGTTTCCAGGGTAGGGCGTCATCACGAAGGCCGCGCATTGGAACGGCCTCTGCACCCCGTGGCCCACGGCGAAGAGGTCGCCGAACGGTACCTGGATGCTGGGAGCGGACTCGTCGTCCCAAATGGCCTCGAAGACCACGCCTCGATGGAACTGCGTCACCTGTTCTTCGTTGCCCAGGGCGGCCGTGAACCAGATGTGCCGGATGACGCCCGGTCCGTCGAGCGTGGCCAGGACGAGCTGCTTGCCGGCCGCGATCGTCTGATGCGTTCCGGTGATCCGCGCGGGCTGGGCCGCGGACGGACGCCAGAGATGGTCGAACGCGGCTCGGGGCTGGTCCTTACCTTCCGGTGACGCACCCGAGGTGGCGGTCCAAGCGATCAGGGCTAGCGTTGCGGTTGCGTGCATGACGGTCCTTTCCTAAGGCAAACAGGGTCTTCACGTGGGGCGCGTGTCCACATCGTCCTCGCGGCTCAGCCGGGATGCGTCGGACGCGATCCCAGCGCGCGCTTCGCTCCTTTTCACGATTCAGAAGACAACCTCTTCTTCCGCCGCGTCGAATTGCGCCACCTTCTTCTTCAGGTGCGCCTGCATCGCCATCGCCAGGGCGACGTGGACGCGGTAGCCGAACTCCACGTCACTCCGCGGCTGCGAGCGCTTCCGCACGGCCTGCAGGAAGTCGCGCCAGTGCTCGGCGGTGCTGCCGATCTTCTCGGTCTCGAGCTTGACCTTCTCGTGCTTCTTGTCCTTGCCCTTGCCGCGTCGTTGCGGTTGGATCTGGACGTTGCGGCAGCCGGCCTCCCAGTTGGCCACCTCGAAGGTCAGGGCGGCCTCGTTGCCGCGGATCACCGGGCCGGTCGTGTAGTCGTTCGCAAGCGTGCAAACGAGCACGACGGAGAGCTTCTCCGGATACTCCAGCGACATGTTGAACGTGTCGGGGACCTCGCGGTCATAGCTCGTGTACTCGTAGATCCCGCCCGAGCCGATCGCCAGCTCCGGGCATCCGAGCTGGAGCATGTAGACGAACGGCGTGAAGACGTGCGGCAGCAGATCGGTGCTGGGCCCGCCGGCGTAGTCCAGATACTTCCGCCAGCTGAAGAACCGGTCGACGGTGAAGGGCACCTTGGGGGCGTCGCCGAGGAAGGCCTCCCAGTCGAGGTCCGGACCCGGCTTGGCGTTCGGGTCGGGGATGTGCATCCGCTCGCCCCAGTCACCGTTGCGGTAGTAGCCGGCCTGGATGTGCCGCGGCTCGCCGATGATCCCCTTGCGGATCAGCTCGCCGACCGCGCCCCAGACCTGGCTGCTCGTCCCCTGTGTGCCGACCTGAACCACGCGGTTGTGCTTCTTCGTCACGTCGCGGAACTGCTTGGCCTCTTTGATCTGCGACCAGTGCCCCATGGGCTTCTCGCAGTAGA
>CAZKCX010000166.1:0-7261 GCA_964550865.1 uncultured Planctomycetales bacterium | reverse complement strand
GGTCGAGTACCTGGGTCAAGTAAGCCGCTCCGCGGCAGATTAATTCGTGCCATCATTGCTCATGGTATCTTCTTACCGGCTTGCAGGTCGGTATCTTCATTCGACAAGGTTAAAGAAGAAAGGAACCGCAACGACGGCGTCGATGGCCTGCGGTAGATGGAGTCGATCGGGAGAGGCCACGCAGACGAGATCGACGTCCTTGTCCGCCAGAAGGTCCTTGTGCTTCCTATACGACTTGCAGTTGTGCTTCTTGGCGTGCGGCGCCATCCGTGGCCGGTACGCGTCACACACGGCCGTGACCTTAAGCTTGTGGCCTTCCTCGATGAGCTTCTCGACCGTGCGGACATGCGCCGAGCCGCGTCCGCCGACGCCGATGAAACCCATGCCCAGCGTCTCCTTGACGGCGGCGGCTCGGGCGCGGGGGGATACGTGGGCTACCGTCGCGGCCGCCGTAGCTCCTGCGGCAGCGCCAAGGAATTCACGGCGGCTCACGCCGAGGGCCTTCTTGCTTGACGTTTTGGTCTCATGCATCGCGTAGTCCTCCGATGGAAGGGCCGGCATTCGAGTATTCGCATACGCGCCGGGGGGAGCGCGTCTGATCCCTACTTTCCGCTCTTCTTCGAACGAGGGGCCTTCTTGACCCAGAGTCGGTACAGCGTCTCCAGCTGTTGCGCGGTCAGATGTCCGTCGCAGACGGCAACACCATAGCGCAGCATCAGGGGTTGGTCCACCTTCAGCATCAGCGGCTTCTCGTGCAGGTTCAGCGTGGCCGCGAGGTAGGCAAAGGGCTTGGGCATCGTGAACCAGGTCGCCGGGTGCCGGACGTTGCCGGGGTCGTCGAACATCACTGCCGTTACGGGCTTGCCGTCCGCCTTGGCAAGGTACGCGCACCATTTGGCGCTGAGCAGCCGTTCGGCGCCGCGAAAGATCTTCCCCTCCTTCGCCTCCGAGTTCACGAACTTCCCCCCTTTGTCCATCGATACCAGGAATCGCATGCCCAGTCCGTAGTAGTGCGCGCCGCTCAATTTGCGATCGGTATTCCCGGCGGCCGAGAGCCGCGACTCCCAGGTCAGCAGGGTCGCGCCGAATTCGCTGAGCGCCGCATCCTCGTGTACCTGAATCGTGCGCTGCTCGTCCACGAGCGTCATGCCGTCTGGAGACCGCCATTCGAGCTTCTCAATGAACCCCCCGCCGGCGTCGCAACTGTGGATGCGAGCGGACTGATGGATCTGTCGCCCGTCCTTCTTCTTCTCCGTCCAGAAGCTCACACCGTCGACGGCCAATGCGAACATCAGGGCGTGATGGTGGAGGTGGTCATGGGGCGAGTCGCGCAGGACATTCACCCCGCTCGGGGTATGCAGACGCTTGACGTAGGGTTTGGCCGGGTCATCCTTGTGGCGGTAATCCAGAACGAGCCGCTTGCCGATCCGAACGGCCAGGCCGTCGGGCGAGGGCGAGACCGACACGACTTGGCCTTCGGCACGAAGCGCGCCGAACGAAACACACCACGCAGAAACCAAGACGAACCACCATCGCACGTCACGAGCTATCTTCATGGATGGATTCCTCCGCTTCCTTTCCCACGTCCTAATCGGCTCCACAGAGTCTATGGATGCCGGATGCTCCGCTCTGCCCGCTCAACGGTACCGCGCTCCACGCGGAATACAATATCGCGCCGGGTCTTTGGGCGAACGATGTCCCTCGCGCGCCGTCGGTCCATCACGACATCGCCGCAGACGCAGCCGGCCGGCGCCCCGGCGGCTTCACCTCGTGCCTCGCCCGATCGTCGTTGTGGTTGTGGCCTTCTTGGTGGCGCGCCGGGTCGTCGCGCCCGGCCGGCTCGTTGCCCGTTTCGAGACCGCCTCGAGTTTGGCCTTCAACTCGTCGACGCTCTCCTCGAGCTTCTCCTTGTCCTCCTTCAGCTCGAGCACCTCTTCGCGCAGCTCCCGGAGTTGGACGGGGACGGGCTCGGTATCCCGGAGCTTTTCCAAGGCCTCACGGGCCGCGCGCTGGATGCGATCCGACTTGTCCTCGCCCACAAAGGCCTCGACGATTCTCTTGGCCTTGGTGTCTCTCAGCTCGCCCAACGCGCGGATGGCGCCGGTCTGCACGTAGAGCCGCTTGTCGTTCACGTAGCCGGCGAGGAACGATCGAACGTCGTCCTTGTCGTCCTCATGACGGCAGAGGGTTCCGAGCGTCTCCAGGCCGTGGCCCAGGCCGCGCGACGTAAACGCCTCCCCGTGGTCCCGAAGCACCTCCATCAGCGGCTTGGCATAGGCGGGGTCGTCCTGCCTGCGCATCGCCCGGACGGCCCCATCGGCCACACGATTCTGATACGAATCCGACCGGAGATGCTTGATCAGGATCTCGCGGACCTCAGGCGTTGCGTACCGTCCCAATCCCTCGAGGGCGGCCGTGAGGATCTCGGGATTCTTCTCACGCTGCACGATGCCCTGCAGTGTCGCGAGCGCATCGGTTCGATAGAAGCCGCCGAGGTCGCGCACCACCTGCAGCCGAGCGCGGGCGTCCGGCTGCTCGAGCGAGGCGGCGATCGCCTCAAAGGCCTCCTTGGTGTGAATCCCTCGAAGGGCCTTGCTGGCCTCGATGCGTACGCCGTAGAAGGGGTCGGTGTTGAGGGCGTCCTTGAGCGTGCCGATCGTCTTCTTGTCCTTCTTGGACTTCAGCGCATCGACCGCGCGAAGGCGCCCGATGACGTCGTCCCGATCGGCCAACTGGGCGTAGAGCATCTGCGTCGGCTTGGGGAAGTCGGTCTTGGCCAGGACACCGTAGTCCGGGTCGAAGCGGACGATCTCCGGCTTTTCGGGGAGGGCGAAGTAGAAGTCCTGCTCGTCTTGGTCGATCTCGATGTCGCGATCGATCATCTTGTTCTTTATTTTGAACCGCACTTTCGTGTCGATCGCGAAGAGCATGATCTGATCCGTCACATTCTGCGTCTGGCGGACGCTCAGCTTCGCCAGGCGATCGCGCTGGATCCAGTCGTACGATATCTTCAGCTCCGGATAGCGAGCGTGATAGAGCCACTGGTCGAAGAAGCGGTCCCACGACAGGCCGCTGAGCTCCTCGACGACGGCGAGCAGGTCGGCCGTGACGACGCTCCTCAGGGCGTTCCGCTCGAGGTACGTCTTGATGCAGCGACGGTAGAGGTCCTCCCCCAGCCGCGTGCGGAGCATATGCAGGACCCAACTGCCCTTCTGGTAGCTGCGATAATCGAACTGGTCCCACGGCTTGCCGTACAGACGATTGACGATGGCCCGAGGCGCGTCCCGAGCCGCCACGATCCGCCGCGCGTCCCGATAGAGACCGTAGAGCATCGAGTCGCGTCCGTTCTTGTGGCGGTCGTAGAGATGGGCGTAATACGTAGCGAACCCCTCGTTGAGCCACAGCTCGCCCCAGTCCTTGCACGTGACGTAATCCCCGAACCACTGATGCGCCAGCTCGTGCGAGACGAGATTCTGGCTGCCGCGGATCGACTCCGATGCGTCCGTGAACAGCGTGCGGTGGGTCAGGATCGTCAGCGTGGTGTTCTCCATGCCGCCGGCCACGAAGTCCTCGACGACGACCTGGTTGTACTGATGCCAGGGGAAGGGCACCCCGATATCGCGCTCGAAGAACGCCATCATGTCCGCCGTGCCGCGAAAGCTGTTCCTCGCCTGATCGATCCGCGACGCGGGCGTGTAGAAGCCGAGCGGGATGTCGCGATAGGTCTCCTGGATGCCCTTCAGTCGGCCGACGACCAACGCGATCAAGTAGTTTACGTGCGGCTTGTCTTGCAGCCAGCGGACCGTCTTGAGCCCGGTGGCCGGGTCGGCCTTCTCGCTGATGCGCTTGCCGTTGGACAAGACGGTCATGTCGGCGGGCGCGTGACAGATGACCTCGGACGTGAATCGCTCGTTGGGGTAATCGAAGCAGGGATACCAGTGTGGGGCGCGATGCGTCTCGCCCTGCGTGAAGAGGTGCGTGTCCTCGGCGGCATAGCCCATCTGCGGCGTGCGGAAGTAGAGGCCTTCGCGAGGTTCGGCATCGTACGTGATCACGACTTCCGCGTGCTGCTCCGCCGGCAGGTCCTCCTGGAACGTGATCACCAGGTGTTTGTCGTCGGATGTGTAGCCGTCGACGGCATGGTCCGATTGGACCGATTGGATCCGGAGATCGAACGCGCTGAGGCGAAGCTCACGGATAGGCTGCGCGATCGGCGCAAAACGGATGGTCGTCTTTCCTTGAACGGTCTGCTCGGCGAAATCCGGGGTGACCTCGATAACGACGTGGAGGATGTCGACCTCGCGGTCGGGTGCGTACTGGCGCTCGCCGGCCAGGGCCATTCCGAAGAGCGGCAGACAAGCCAGCGCTGCCAACGATTGGACACGACGGAGTGGTGAATTCAAGGCGTCACTCCCCTAGGCGGCTTCGAAGTAGAGACCGAACGGCGGGTTTGAGGGAGGTCCTCAACGGGTGGCCCATGGCTTTGCCCGTGGGGGACACGAATTCGATGGAGGATTCGCGTCCCCCACCTCTGAAGAGGTGGGCCACCCGAGCCTTGTCAGTTTCTCAGGCATTCGTGGAGACCTCTTAGCCCCCAGAGGATCCAGCTGAGCCGCCGTTTTGGAAGCGTTTCAGCGCGGCTAATCACACTTCGACGCACAAGCCCACTCGCGAATGGCCGCGTCCGTGAGCACGCCCCAGTAGACACGGATGTCGCTTGCCTCCCCTCGAAACGGCATGGCATTGCCGTAATCGGCGACCAGCGAGCCGGAGTCCTTGCCGACGCTCAGCCCGTCGGCCGGCCGGCGGGCGATGAAGTGCCCCTTCGCGCGGGCGACGCACTGCCCGTCCACATACAGGCGGAGGTTCGCGTCCTTGTCGAGCACACCCGCGAGGTGAACGGCCTGGTTCAAAGGCAGCTTCGCCTTGCCGACCACCTCGCGCAATGTGCCTCCGTTGCGAATGGCGAAGCGTGGGACACCGTCCTTGAGGTAGAGGGCGAAGCCCAGCGATTCGCCGCCCTCGGCGATGATCACGCCGTCCCCGGACGTCGGCTTGCACAGCGCTCCGACCGTCATCGGCTTGGCGGAGGGATCGAGGCGCTCCGGGGCCTTCGCCTGCGCGCGATCCAGCCGCAGGGCCTGGGTGAGCTTGACCTTCTTGACGGCCTTGAAGACGTCCCGCATGCCGGCCTCTGCCCGTGTCTTGTCGAAATCCGTGTCCTTGTACTTCTTCCTCAGCTCGGCGAGCTTGGCCTTCAACCGCGTGACGACGTCGGCGTAAGCCGGGTCGTCGTAGACGCTCTTGAGCTCGTCCGGATCCTCCTGCAGGTCGAACAGCTCCCACTCGTCGAGTAGGTAGTAGTGGATAAGCTTGTAGCGCTGGGTCCGCACGCCGTAGTGCCTATGGACCATGTGGACCGCCGGGAACTCCCAGTAGTGATAGTAGATCGCCTCGCGCCAGCCGGCGGGGTCTTCGCCTTTGAGGAGCGGCACCATCGAGCGCCCCTGCATGTCGTCCGGGATCTTCGCTCCCGCGATGTCCAGGAAGGTCTCGGCGAAGTCGAGGTTCTGCACGAGGTGCGTATCGACCGCGCCCGGCTTGATCACGCCCGGCCAGCGGACCATCAGCGGCATGCGCAACGATTCCTCATACATCCACCGCTTGTCGAACCAGCCGTGGTCCCCGAGATAGAAGCCCTGATCGCTGCTGTACGCCACCACGGTGTTTTCGGCGAGCCCCGACTCGTCGAGGTAATCAAGCAATCGGCCGACGTTGTCGTCCACCGAGGCGATGCACCGCAAGTAGTCCTTGAGGTACCGCTGATACTTCCACTGCACGAGGTCCTTACCGGTGAGGTTGGCCTCGCGGAAGGCCTTGTTCTTCGGGTCGTAGGCCGCCTTCCATTTCTTGAGCTGCTCGGGCGTGAGGTTGCCGGGGGGCTTCAGCTTGAGGTCGCCTTCGTTCAGGTGATGGGCGACGGTCATCTCCTGGATCTTGCACGCGCTGGTGCGGTTCGACCAATCGTCGAAGAGCGTGTCGGGCTCGGGGATCTTCACGTCATCGTACATCGTGAGGTACTTCGGGCCCGGCTGCCAGTTTCGATGCGGCGCCTTGTGCTGGTACATCAGCAGGAACGGCTTCGACTTGTCGCGACCGCTCTTGAGCCAATCCAGGGCGACGTCGGTGAGGATCTCCGTCGTGTAGCCGGTGTGCTTCTCGCGGCCCTTCGGCGTGCGGAGCGGCGGGTTGTAGTACGGCCCCTGTCCGTAGAGCACCTTCCAGAAATCAAAGCCCGTCGGCTCGGTCTTGAGGTGCCACTTGCCGACGATGGCCGTTTGGTAGCCGGCCTTCCGGCGCAGCTTGGGGAAGGTCTGCTGCGAGCCGTCGAACTTTCGGCGGTTATCGATCACGCCGTTGAGGTGGCTGTGCTTTCCGGTGAGGATGACGGCCCGACTCGGCGCGCAGATCGAGTTCGTGCAGAAGCAGTTACGGAAGAGCATCCCCTCCTTGGCGAGCCGATCGAGGTTCGGCGTCTTGTTGATCTTCGAGCCGTACGCGCTGATCGCATGCGACGCGTGGTCGTCGGTGAAGATGAAGATGATGTTCGGGCGCGTGGCGGCAAGTCCGCCGGACCCGAGCAGCACCGCCAGAAACGCCGTCGAAACCGCGACCCGGGTCCTGCGCGAAACGCTCAGGGCAGCGCTTCGCGAGCTCTTGCGGCCGTCTGAAATCAGCTCTCGCATCATGTGTCGTCCTTTTTGGTTCGTGTCCCATCGCATGCCGCTCAGCCGTCCGGTCCCTACGAACGACGAGTCCGAAGTCGGCCCCTCAGCGTATCCGCTCTTCGCGCAGACGCAAGCCATGTCTCACGCCGTCACGAAGGCCACCGACGAAATCCGCCGGCTCGGGCATCGGACTGTCATGAGCGGGTGACGTGGTCGTATGGATAGCATAATCTCCTTGCCTGGCCGCAAACGTTCGGTGCACTTCCCGCGGATCTTGGTGACCGGCTACTTCCTCGGGCCCGATCGCAGCCCCGTCGGTGCCCCGCGGTTGTTCGAGAATTGCTCACGCGGCTATGATGGCGACCATGTGTGAGAAGGAGCCCGAGCTCGGTCAGGACCCAACGGCCGGCGCCGACTTCCATCGGCCCGACGACCGGTTCATCCCGGTCCGCGTCGCCGATCTCGTCGAGGCCCTTGCCCGGGATGAGTCGCGGTTCGGCATCGACGCCGAGGCACTACGCACGATCGCGCGG
>CAZKCX010000165.1:5705-11440 GCA_964550865.1 uncultured Planctomycetales bacterium | reverse complement strand
TCAGACCCGAAGGGAGCCTGTCGAGGGAGAGGTGGGAAACACGAATTCAGTTGGAGATTCGCGTCCCCCACGGCTCAAGCCGTGGGCCACCCTCAGAGAGCTCCCTCTTCTCGCACTGCTCGATACTTCCATGCAAGCGATTCAGCCCCGAATGTCAGTTCGGTACGACAACGGACACACTTCCCCCCAGGCCGCTCGCCACGTCGCGGACGCGGAACTCCCACGGACCCGGTCGTGCGTTGTAGCCGACGAAGAATCGCTCTCGCAAGCGGCCGCCCTTGGCCACGACGTTGCGCGACAGCTCACGCCGCATTCGCCCGGCTGGATCGGTCACCTCCATGTGGAAGACGTGCGTGATCGGCGCCGCGTTGGGCTCGCCCGGGACGATCCGCCCCTCCAGGATGACCGCGCCGGGTTTCTGCTCGGCCCGCAGCTTCAGATCGCGCACCTCGTAGGGCATCAGGGCGTACAACTTGGCCCGCGCGGGACGGACCATGTCGTTGATCTTGTTCGTCAGGCCGCGATAGACGCCCCGCCGGACGTCATACACGTGGGCGGTTCGATCGAACGTGATCCACAACGGCTTCGGTCGCTGATCCGCCATGGTGACGGTTTCGTCGGCACGAAACTTGCCATGCCGCAGCAGCCCGACGTACGAAGCCCCGTCCAACGCGTAACGGTAATACTCCGTCGCCTGCAGCGGGGTTTTCTTGCCGCGAAGGTAAGGCACTTCGGTGTGGATTGCCGGCTTGATCCCCGACTCATCCAACAGCTTGGCGAGGCTCTTGCGGAACGGCAGTTCGGTCGCCAGCGTCCGCCAGATCTGATAGTCCCTCGCCATCACGTTCAGCAAGATGGCCCGGCCTTTGCCGTATTGGTGCAGCAGGAAGACCGGCACGTTTCCGGACGTCTTGCCCAACGCCTTCGCGCCCGCAAGCGCGATGCCTCTGTCCGTCACGACCTGCCCCAACTTCGGACCGTTGGTGATAGCGCCCGGCTCGCGGACGACCCGCTGCGGATCAGGAATTCCACCTGGAAACTTCACGCCGAACACATCCGCCAGCGCCCCGGGCCGGTCCGCGCGGCATTGCCCGTCCAAGATCGCCGGGAACACATCCGCGACGACCGTCCCGCCGGATCGGACGAATCCGCGGATCGCCTCCGCCTCGCGGTTGGTGATCCGCAAGGCAAGAGGCAAGAGGAGCAACCGGACCTTCTTCTTGGCGAGCATCCCGCCTTCCATATCGCTGCTCGGCACGACATCGTACGACAGACCCATGTCGGTGATGATCTGCGCCAACCCCTCCCAGCTCTGGTTGTAGGTGAACCGGTCACCGCCGGTCCCACAGCCCGACCAGCCGGGCTCCTTGGGCAGCTTGGGCAGTGCGGCCGAGACGTGCAGGCTGGCGGTCGAATAGAGGATGGCCACGCCGTCGCTCACGCGTTCGGCGTTGAACATGAGCTTGGCGATCCCGCCTTGCAGCTCCCGCAGATTATCGAGGCACATCTTTGGACCGCGATGCAGCCCGAGATCCGGGGCCAGCAGCCGCTCGCCGGGATACGGCGTGACAATCAGCCCCCACAGGCCGTGAAGGTTCACGCCGTTGAAGGCGTACCACCACGGCAGGAAGTCGTGGTCGTAGTACGGCCAGCGGGCGTAGATGCCGTAGCCGCCGTACCACGTGATGTGATAGGCGTCTCGCGGGCGGGCGCTGCGGAAGATCGTATGCACGATCGGGCTGTAGTATTGCCCCAGCAGGTCGATCGTCTTGGCAATCTGCCAGAAGTCGAACCCGCTGGCGGGCTGCTGCCAGCCCTCGTTCGTGCAGTCGAAGCCGACGGGCTGACGCGGATCCGCCACGCGCAGCGCCGAGGCCATCTCGCCGTGCCACGCGGTCACGGTCGTATCCGCGTACAACTGGCGATCGATCCAATGGCAGAGCGGACCATAGTCTGGGTCTTTCTCACGCCGCGCCATCGCGATGGCCTTGGCACGCTTGATCGGCTCAATCTGATCGAACCGTTCGTACGCCGTGCTCCACGCCTTGTTCACCGCCTCGATCGTGCCGTATCTCTTTCTGGCGAACTCGGCCAAGCCCGCGCGGCAGCTCTCCGACCAGCAGAGATCGTGGCCCCGCGAGTAGCGCTGGTCGTCGCCCAGTGTATAGGCCAACGGCACGTAGTCGGCGAAGAACTCCGCCTGCTTGCTGAGGCGTGACTTCATGTTGGCCAGGTGCGACGGGTCCGTGATGCAGGGCCGACGGACGCCATCCTCGACCTTTACGCCGCGGTACAGGTGCGAGACGTACATGATGGAGTGCGCGTTGGACATGGCGGCGGCCTGAACGGAATCGACGCTCTTGGTCGTCGCGCCGTGATGGGCGTCGTTGACCACGCCTGCCATGCCCATCCCCGCCAGTCGGCGGAAGTGATTCCGCTGCCGCGGGTGCAGCGGGCTCCCAGCCCAGACGACCCACGCGACGTCGTCGGGCTCCGGACGCGGTTGGGCGATGAAGAACGCCCTGCGCGTCTCCGCCAGGAGTCGGCCATCGGCGTCGATCAACCGGACGTTCGCGTAGTTGTACATGTGGAGCGACTCGGACAGGTCGGCCTCGAAATCGACCTCCTTCGCCGCGTCGGCTCGCTTCCGGGCGATGCAGCGTCCGTAGTTGTCCAGCACGTCGAGGTGCAGCGTCGAGCCCTTCGGCGGAGCGGCCGAGAGCGTGACCTTGGCGCGGAGCTTGTCATGTGACCTCTTGGATTGACCGTCCAGGTTGATCCCCGCGATGTCGACCGCCGAGCGGACCACAACGGTCCCGAACGACCAGTCCAGCACGTTGCGGCCATCGATGAGCTGCACGCCGACGAAGTGGCGTCCCGCAGGCAGCTTCGGGATCGACAGGTCCGTGCCGGTGTGACGGAGGCGACCGTCGGCGTCCCAGACGCGAACGGCGAGCTCGACGTGCTCGGGTGGGTCTGTTGCCAGCGACAGGGCCGAAGACAGATCCGCACGGTCGATCGCCTTCGTCGGCCAGTGGACCGAGGCGGCGCTCCGGGCGGGCATCCTCCGGGCGGCCCAGAATACGAGCCGCCCCATCAGCGAGCACCACGCCTCCTGTTCCATGCTGATGAGCCAGGGATACTGCAGGCGGTCGGGATCGGGCAGCTCGGCATCGCGGGGATAATCCCAGGGATCGGCGACACGGCCGCCGTTCTCGCTACCCCACATCTGGACGATCTTCCCGGCGGCCTTGTCCGCCGAGCCGAACTGCTTGGACAACAACCTGAGCCCGGTGATGGGCACGGTCGAGGCCACCAGCGCCTTCTCCTGCCCAGCCGCCCGCGCGCGGGAGCCCAGATTCAGACCTTCCGTTCGGCCGATGTAGCCGACGCCCCGGTCCAGCAGTTCGACCAGGCGTTTCTGTACACGCTTGCCCAGGGCCGGGATCGTGATGTCCGAGATCACCACGTCCACGGGCTCGTTCATTGCTTGAAGCACACGTGCCTGGACGTCGTCTTGGTGTTGAAGGATGTAGCCGGAATGCGGCGGGCCCGCCTTCTTGACATCGCCGCCGTAGACGACGTCGATCTCCAGCTCAAACCGCTGGAGCAGTTCCACCGGCCAGCGTCCCGCGTGCCGATGGGCGATCGCCAGCACACGGACCGGCCGACCCTTCACCGACTTGGCCCAGGCGATGTGCGGCGTGGCGACGTCGAGGATGGCGCCGGCGCGTCGCGGCTCGTCACCGGGGATGATGCTGAAGCCCGCGTACCCTCGGTCGGCGAAGCCCGACTGCTCGAAGACCATGCTCTCCATCTGTCCCCACGCGAGAGCGGGAGCGAGGCAGATGGCGGTTGCCCACACGAGCCACGCCGGGATTGTCAGCTTGTCCTTTGTCATGTGACACCTCCATCTTTGCTCATGCCCACGCCTACCGTCTCGGCGTGACCTCCCCCGCTAGGGCCTTCTCGATGACGCTTCCGAACCTCCCGATGTCGAGCGCCTTGTCGCTCGCCGCTCGCCTCGTAGGCAACTCGAATTCCACCTCTATCGAAGGTTCGTCTTGGTGAGAT
This sequence comes from uncultured Planctomycetales bacterium, assembly GCA_964550865.1. Taxonomy (GTDB): domain Bacteria; phylum Planctomycetota; class Phycisphaerae; order UBA1845; family JAFGLZ01; genus JAFGLZ01. The sequence goes on along the minus strand of CAZKCX010000165.1, from coordinate 7,366 downwards.
CGTCCTTCGGGCTCTGCGATTTGTCCATCGATGATCGGGAGGCGGGTGCGGCGGGCGACGGCCGTTCCCTTGAGGATGGAATCCGATTCCAAAACCCCAGTCACTTCACCGACGAAGACGTCGTACGCATGAGTATCTCGCCCCGTTGGGGCTCTGTGAATCGAGGGCACGCTTTCCGGGGGCTTCGCTTCGCTCCGCCCCCGGCTATTCTATCTTGCCCCTTTGGGGCAAAGGGAGAATCGTCACGCGCGCTCGTCTGCACTCCACATTGGCGCCGTTGGGTGTGACCCAGGCTGCAAAACGTCACGTGCCTTTGTCTCCTTCATGCCCGGGATGACCGTGCTACGGGAACTCATGGGCAAGATGCCCATGCTACGAGGTGGGCATACCACACAAGGCTGGCTTTCTCTCGAAAGCCTGGTCATCGATATCGCGCAACGCTCCTATCCTTCTTTCTCCTTTGATCACCTCCCCGGCACGCGGTTGCGGTACTTCTCCGGGATGTTCCACTTCGTCGGGTCCTGCGTGGCCTGCTCGTCGGTGATGAAGCCGAAGTACCGCCCGCGCCAGTAGGCATCGAGGTACGCCGCGCCGCCCAGGTCCCGGCGCGTGTTCTTCTCGAACTGCAACCGGAGGTTCGCGTACTCCCACTCCCGCTTGCCCCGCTCGAGGCGGTACAACCCCGCGAGCGTCCCGGCGTAGATCCACCTGCCCGAGGCGGGCACGAACAGCGTCTCGATCTTCGGGATGTCCAGCCCCTCGCTGATCTTCGACCACGTCTTCCCACCCGTTTGGCTGACGAGCAAACCGCCGCCGCTCGACGCGTAGAGGGTCTCCGGATCTCTAGGGTCGTACGCGACCGTCTCGAGGAAGTGCGGAACCAGATCGGCCAGCGCCTTGAGCATCGTCTTGTACATGCCGTGCTCGCGGAGCCGCGCCATCACGGACTTCTCACTGTAGGTCCAGCTCCGCCCGGCGTCGGTGCTGCGTGAGAGCAGCGAGCCGGTCACACGACCCTTGAAGAACTCCACGTCGATGTCGCCGAAGTTCAGCCGGTAGCCGGTCATCACGTGCTCGGGCTTGCCCGGCTCGACGAGCAGCCACGGATATCGCTGGACATAGCGGCGAATCCCGAGCTGCACCGGCGGCGTCCACTCGGCCTTCCCATCAAGGACCAGACTCCGAAGCGCACCGTCGAACATTCCGTACACGATCGACGGTTTCCCCTGACCGAGCGTCAGACGGGTCTCGTTGGGCGGCGGGACGATCGACGTGAGGCACTCCCACCGATGCCCGATCCATCGCTCGCCGAAGTCCAGGCTCCGATAGACGCCGCGATCGCTGACCACATAGAGCCGCAGCGGATTGGTCTTGTCCACCTGCAGGTCAGTGATCGTCCCGACGCCGTTCGGCAGCGGCAGCCGCGTCCACGACGCACCGCCGGTCGTGCTGGCGAAGGCCGCCCCCGGCGTGGCGAGAAAGACGTGCCGACGCTTCTGACCGCACACGATCTTGAACAGCCCCGACGCCGGGCTCTTGCCGATCCACTGCCACGTCTTGGCCCCGTCGCCGGACCGGTAGAGGTCCATACGCGTATCGGCCGCGTAGATCACCGTCGGGTCGGCCGGCGAGGCATCCAATGCGACGACGATCCGGCTCAG
>CAZKCX010000165.1:4636-5695 GCA_964550865.1 uncultured Planctomycetales bacterium | reverse complement strand
AGCCGTCGAGCCGATAGAGGTGCCCCTTCCACATGTATTCGTTGTCCCACGCGGCCTCGAAGACGGGCAGCGGCTCCTTCGAGAACGCACCCTCCTTGGCGATGTCCTTTCGCAGGCTGTTCATCCGCGGCTGGAAGAACGTGTTGGTCGGATGGCTCTGGAGCGTCCAGAGGGCATCGGCCAAGGCCTTGTCCTTGTCGGCCGCGTCGGGCGTCAGGCCTAGATAGATGTAGTTGAACAGCGGACACTTGCTCTGCTTGTGCGATGCCCACAGGGCGTCGAGCACGACGCGATAGAACCTCAGCAGCTTGGGGTCCTTCTCCAGGTTCATCAAGTTGTCGAGGTGGCAGAAGACGTGCTCGGCGTCGTCGGTGTCGAGACGGCTGAAGCGGCGGAACTTCGTCCGCTTGCGGAAGCCGTACTGCGTGACGATCTTCTCGTACAGCCGGCCGAACTTCTCCTTGCCGGTCGCGACGTGGGCGACCTTCAGCCCGCCGGCCACCATCAGCACGGGCATCGTCGGCGTCTTGCCGTCGGTGAAGAGCAGCATGCTAAAGCCGTGGCGGCTGGCGCGCTCGTCCTTGGTGGGGATCTTCAGGTCGTTGTCCGCCCAGATGCTGACGAGGTCGTCGATCGCCTGTCGGCACTGGTCCTTGTGCTCGCCCTCGGCGGCGAGGCGATAGTAGACGCCCAGGCCGTGGATCGAGTCGCTGTAGTTGTGGTGGCTGGGCGCGCCGCGCCAGCGGAGGTCCTTGTATTCGCCGACACCCTGGTACCAGTAGTCGGCGAACTCGGCGTTGATACGCTCCTCGTACGTGGGTCCGTGGCCGTAGAGGTAGCCGCGGGCCTGGAAGCCCAGGATGCCCGTGACCTTCTGGCAGCGATGGACGCCCTCGAAGATCGCGTTGACGTGCTCGCGAACCGCCTTGAGTTCGGCGGGCGTTCCGGTCTTCTTGACGAAGGCGTAGCGGTAGGATTCACCGGCCAGGTGGTTGGCCGTCCAGCACACGGTGTGCATCACGTTGGAGATGCCGTTGGTCGAGTGGTCGGGCGTTCCGC
>CAZKCX010000165.1:0-4626 GCA_964550865.1 uncultured Planctomycetales bacterium | reverse complement strand
GATACAGGGCCTCGTTGATGGCGAGCACGTACTCGCCGTCCGCGGGCACCTCGACCTGCGAGGGGTAGAGCCCGTCGATCCAGTGCCACTTGCGGACCTGCCTCTCGAGGATGCGGGCCTTGGTCTCAAGCGGTTGATACCACGTCTCGTCGGCTGCCTGGGCCTGCGAGAGGCCTAGGAGCAGGGCACCCAATGTCAGCACAAATACGGTGCGTCGAGATATCATGTGATCCTCCAATTGCCAGCGCGCCCACACAAAGGCCCGAAGGGCCGAAATAGACAAGCCGGGGGTGGAGTCCGACGTTTCGGCGGACGAAACCCCCGGAACGCCGCGCCGTGAATCGCCGAGTCCTGAAGGGACGAGATCGTTGAGGTTACGCGTTCACGCATGATTATCTCGCCCCGTTGGGGCAAAGGGTCGTCACGTTTATTCGTCTCCCTCATGCCCACCCCTGCGGTGTGGGCATGCCAGGAGGATATACGGCGAGGATGACCGTGCCACGGGAACTCATGGGCAAGATGCCCATGCTACGAGGTGGGCATGCCATCCGACGTCCGCAGGACAACGTACCGAACAGGGGTCGTGGGTCAAGCGAGATCGCCGGAACCCGGGTGGCCCACCTCTTCAGAGGTGGGGGACACGAATTCGTCCAATGATTCGCGTCCCCATCGCGCGAGCGATGGGGATGTAAGGCTAAAGCCGTGGCCCACCCAAAGTCTCGCCGAGTGCCCAAACACTCTTGCAGGTAGGCCGGCCTCACCAACCGTCGTCCGCAAGACAGATCGCGCCGTCTACTTCTCCAGCGTCACCGCCACGAGCAGCGGGGCCGCGACGGTGCCAAGGTCGCGAAACACGACGTCGCTGACCTCCACCGGACGCAGCTCCACGCCGAGCACGTTGAGGTGCCATGGTCGGCCCTCGAGCCCACGATAGACATCCACCGCCTCTTGTGCTCGGGTCCAGTCCTCGGCCGTCCGCCCCGTGATGAGAGGGACCTCCTGCACCTTGCCGTCGGCATAGTGGATCTCGTAGACGGCGACGGCCCCCCACTTGCCCGTCCCCGGATCGGCCGATCCCCAACCGTGGACGTTGCCCAGGAAGTAAGCGCGCTTGCCCTTCGCGCGGATCGGGATCGTGACCTTCGTCGGCCACTCGCGGCCCTTCGGCGCCTTCGGGCTGTGCAGCACGACGAACCCTTTCCCGTTGTTCTGTGCTGGGTTGATGATCCGGAAGGGAACGCCTCCGACCACCTGCACGCCCACCGGCATGCCGGTGAAAAGGAATTTGCCCGGGTTCTCCACGCCGAACGGCGCGGTGAAGGGATTCGTGTTCGCCGACGCCGACAGGTCGGCCATGCGACACGCGGTCTTCGGCAGCGGCTCGGCAAGGGGGAGCGCCACCAGCCCAGGAATCGGCCTGGCCGATGCCGGCGCGATCTCCCGATAGCGAGCCACGACGGTATCGAAGTCCCACCGAACCTTCTGATCCGGTCGGGTGACCACCGTCACCCCGTCAACAGGCTTGAGCAATCGACGCGACGCGGGGAGGTGGAGGACGATCCGCTTGGGCGAGTTGCGGCGCGGCGGGTTGAGCGTCAGGGTCACGCCGCCCGCCTCGCCCCGAACCGTCATGCCCATCGCCCCGAAGTGCGTCGGTGCCCGGTCTACGTTGATCGTCTTCGACGGACCGAGCCACCAATCCGGCACGGCCGATAGGAGGTGCAGCTCGTCGCCGCGCTCGTGGATCAGCATGTGTCGCAGCATGAGCGCATAGTTCGAAGCGCCCGTAACGTGCGGGATCGTGTGGCTCCAGGCGAAGCGCCTTTTGTAGTAGATGCCCTCGGGGAAGGCGTGCGTCGCCGCCGAGTGGAGCAAATACCAGTAGAAGTCCTCCACGACCTGCTCGTCTGCGTCGCGCACCAGCGATGCCATCGTCGTATAGGCCGACATGTACGGGTGGATCGCGTCCTTGTGCCCCAGCCACTGGATCGTGCCCTCGATGAAGCCGCCGCCGTGGTGCTCGCGGACCTCGGTAATGAGCGCCCCGACCCGCGGATCATCGGGGGCGAAGATCTCCGTCGGCCAGAGCGTCTCGGTGTTGCCCCAGTGGGTACCGGCCTTCTCCCAACTCGGCGGGAAGTGCGGCACGCCCGTCCGCTTCCAGGCCGCGTCGATGGCGGCGCGGTAGTCCTTCGCCTCGGCCAGGAGCTTCTTCGCCTCGTCCGCCTTGCCGAGGATGCGGGCCGCGTCGGCCGTGCACAGCATGCCGCGCAGGTTCCAGAAGTCGTAGCCGACGATGTGGTACTTGCCGTTCCAGAGGTACTCGCCGTCGGCCAGGGCGTTGGGCAGGACGCCCGTGAAGGGCGAGTCCGCCGCCGCCTTGCGCCGGGCCTGCATCGTCCACTCCACGGCGCGGCGCATCTGGGGATAGGCCTTCGCGAGCCACTTCTTATCGTTCGTGATCTTGTAGTACTGCCACAGGACCCAGACCGCCTGGCCGTTCGCGTCGAACTGACCTTTCTGCGTTTCGAACCGCCCGTCGGGCCGTTGGCTCTTGAGGTAGAACTCGATCGCCTTATCGACCGCATCCCACAGCCCGGCCTCCTCCAGCTCCATGATCTGATAGCCCGCGTCGCGGATGTAGAACTCATCGTAGAACCCCTCGCCGCCGTGGAGTTCTCCGTGGTCGCTCGCGATGAGTTGGCAGACGTGCGCGGCGAGCAGGGCTTCCGTGGCCTTCTTGGAGGGCACCTCGATCCGCGCGGCCTTTTCCACGAGACCGCGCCAATACTCGATCGTGCGATCGAGCCAGATTTCGGCGTCGGCCTTCGACTCCGTGACAGGTTGGGCGGGTTCGCCGGGGGCCTTTCCGTCCTGCCCACCGCAACGAATCATGTGATACGATTCGGCCTTCTCGTTCGGTTGAAGCGTCCAACTAGAGGTGCTATGGCTTCGCTGATTTGTGCTGGCTGAATCTTTGGTGTGTCTTCTGCCGATCCATTCCCAACGCAACGACGCCTTCGCCGGCGCCGACCCCTCGTTCGTCATCACGACTCGGATTCGGTTGTCGAATGCCTCCCCCTCGGTGGGCCAATCGAAGGCCGCCCGCCAATCCTTGACGGTCGATCGCGGCGTGGCCCAGAACGTGAAGTCGTATCGGATGTCGGCGGCTCGGGCCGTCAACTGCACGATCGGGAGCCAGCCGTCCATCAGCGTCTTGGTCTGCTTGCGGCTGAGGGGCGTGAGCTGCGGACCGTAGTGCAGCCGGAGCTTCGACGTGTCCGGCAACAGGAGTTCGTTGTTCGGCGTAATCCGCGTGCCGTGCTTGTAGTCCTTCAGGCCGATGACGTTCCAGGAGTTGCTGAAGTAGTCGAACGGCTCGTCCGCCCCGAAGCCGACGGCCGTCAACATCATCACGGCCAAGCTGCCTGCAAAGATGTTTGGACGCCTAGCGAAGCCTGGGTGGCCCACCTCTTCAGAGGTGGGGGACACGAATTCGGCCGGAGATTCGTGTCTCCTACGGCTCCTTCGGCTGCGCTCAGGACAAGGAAAGCCATGGCCCACCCGGATAGAGGTTCCTTCTGACGCACTGTTCAACCTGTGCTGAAGGCAGCGTAGTAGTGTGATCACTCCGATGTGGCAGGCGTGTTTCGATCGGATCATGACGTGTGTCTCCCTATCGACGTCAAGTTCGGAAGGTGCGCCGGTTCCGGGCAGGCAGTGGAAGCGCCGTTCATCGACGCGCGTCAGCACGATACCACCGATGACGGCGGATTGCATCGTTTCGCTTGGTGCTCAGTCGCCCGAGGTGGAGGACGTCCATTGCATGCGTGGGCGCTTCGGACGTCTGGCGGTATCATTCGAGATTGCCCGTGGAACCTGCGCTTGAGGTGAAAACCATGCGAAGACGCGATTTCCTGAAGACGGTCGGTTTGGGTGCTTCGACATTCGTGCTCCCTGGGAGACTACAAGCCGAACAGGCCTCAGCCAGGCGACCGAACGTGCTCTTCATCTTCGCCGACGACCAGACGTTCGAAGGGGTGCACGCACTCGGAAACGACGAGGTCCACACACCCAACCTGGACCGTCTGGTCCGAAACGGCGTCACCTTCACGCACGCCTACAACCAGGGCTCGTGGAGCGGGGCGGTCTGCATCGCCAGCCGGTGCATGCTCAACACGGGGCGGTTCCTCTGGCACGCACAGAAGGTCTACAACACGGCGGAGCGGGAGCGGCAGGCCGGTCGCTTCTGGTCCGAGCACATGAAGCGGGCCGGTTACGACACGTACATGACGGGCAAGTGGCACGTAAAGGCCAATGCCAAAAAAGCGTTTAAGGTGGCCAAAGACATCCGGCCCGGGATGCCCAATCAGACGCCGCAGGGGTACAACCGACCGATCGAGGGCGAGCCCGACCCGTGGAAGCCGTGGGACCGCAAGTTCGGCGGCTACTGGAAGGGCGGCAAACACTGGAGCGAGGTGGTCGGAGACCACGGTGTGGAGTTTCTGGGCCAGGCGGCGAAGAGCGACGCGCCGTTCTTCATGTACCTGGCGTTCAACGCACCGCACGACCCGCGACAGTCCCCCAAGGCGTACGTCGAGAAGTATCCGCTCGAGCGCGTGAAGG
>CAZKCX010000164.1:0-11442 GCA_964550865.1 uncultured Planctomycetales bacterium | reverse complement strand
GGGCGTCCAGCCGATGGGTGGCCCACCTCTTCAGAGGTGGGGAACACGAATTGGCGGCCAGTTCGTGTCCCCATCGCGCGAGCGATGGACCCCCACGGCTAAAGCCATGGGCCACCCACCCATCAGCTGACGAGCGACAGAGGACTAGCCATATGGCTTTCGAAGAGTGACCCCAATCCAGGAGAGGTGGCATGGCAACAGTGAAGATCAAGTCGGCGGATGAGTGCTTGTGGGATTGCGTTTCCTTGGGCGAGATCATGCTCCGGCTCGACCCCGGCGACACTCGCGTCCGAACGACCCGCGAGTTCAAGGTCTGGGAGGGCGGCGGCGAATACAACGTCACGCGCGGCTTGAAGAAGTGCTTCGGTCTGCGGACCGCCGTCGTCACGTCGATCGTCGACAACGAGATCGGCCACCTCCTCGAGGACTTCATGATGCAGGGCGGGGTCGACCTGCGCTATGTGAATTGGATTCCCTTCGACGGCATCGGCAAAGCGGCCCGCGTCGGCCTGAACTTCACGGAGAAGGGCTACGGTGTCCGCGCGGCCAAGGGGTGCGTCGATCGGGCCCACTCCGCCGCCTCGCAGATGAAGCCGGGCGACGTCGACTGGGACCAGGTCTTCGGCAAGGACGGCGCTCGCTGGTTCCACACCGGCGGGATCTTCGCCGCGCTCTCGGAGGGAACGCAGCAACTTGTCATCGAGGCGATGAAGGCCGCCAAAGACAACGGCACGATCATCTCCTACGACCTGAACTACCGCCCCAGCCTGTGGCAGTCCCAGGGCGGACCCGCCAAGGCCAAGGAGGTCAACCAGGAGATCGCCAAGTACGTCGACGTCATGCTCGGCAACGAGGAGGACTTCACCGCCGCCCTCGGTTTCGAGGTCCCCGGCATGGACAAGCACCTCTCCAAGCTCGACCCGACGAACTTCAAGGCCATGATCAAAAAGGTCGTCGCGGCGTATCCGAACTTCGCCGCGGTCGCCACCACGCTGCGGAACGCCAAGACGGCCACCGTCAACGACTGGGGTGCGATCCTCTACTACGACGGCGAGTTCCACCAGGCGATGGAGCGACCCGACCTGGAGATCTACGACCGCGTCGGCGGCGGCGATAGCTTCGCCTCCGGGCTCATCTACGGCTTCCTCGCGGGCAAGACGCCGGAAGAGACGGTGAACTACGGCGCCGCCCACGGCGCGCTCGCCATGACCACGCCCGGTGACACGTCGATGGCCACGCAGGACATGGTCGAGAAGATCATGGCCGGCGGAACGGCACGCGTGGATCGATAGGCGAACAAAGGAGTCAGGAGACAGCATACAGGAGACAGAATGGCGCGGTGCGTAGGTCATTCTGGCTTCTGATTCCTGTCTCCTGTCTTCTGCCCTTCCCCCTTGGCGCTTGCCAAATCGAGCGCCACCGAGTACAAATGGAAGGCTGAAAGAGGGGAGGTCTGATGGGGTAGGCCTGCCGGAGCAGGCCGTTTTCTTATGTCCGATTCGCAAGCCGTACAAGCTGAAGGCAGAGTGCTCACCGCGCTACCCAACGCGATGTTCAAGGTCGCGATCGAAATGGGTGGCCAGACGCATGAGGCCCTGTGCGTCGTCTCGGGCAAGATGCGGAAGAACTTCATCCGTATCCTGCCCGGCGACAACGTGACCGTGGAGCTGAGCCCGTACGACCTCAGCCGCGGGCGCATCGTCTACCGCGCACGATAGTCGCCGCCGACTCGTTCCCGAACGCCATTTCGGAGTGGTCACGCGCGCAAACGCCCAGCGCAGGCTCGCGCGCGCAATTGGCGCTCAAACGCCGCGCGGATACGATGAATTACCGACGCCCCGGCGCTTGCAAGTCCAAGGGCCCACGCACCGATGGAAGGACACTTGTCCTTCCGCCCATGCGTCGAAGGACGGAAGCGCCCGGGAGAACAGGAGACAATGACGCATGCCGGAAAGGCACGGCGATACGGTACGCGCCAATCCCCGGCACCCACAAGGAGAGCACAACCCATGTCCCAAACCACACGACGCGTCTTCCTCCAAGGCGCCGGCGGCGCCGTGGCCGCTTCCGCCATGAGCCAAGCTCGTCCCGCAAAGTCCCAAAGCGTCTCGCCGAATGAGAAGCTCACACTCGGCGTGATCGGCCTCCGCAATCAGGGCCGCAACGACATGAACACCTTCCTCGGCACCAAGATGGCCGAGGTCGCCTGGATGGCCGATCCCGACTACAACCTCGCCCGCGCCTACGCCCGCGGCGTCGAGAAGGCCCAGCAAAAGGCCCCCAAGGTCGTCCGGGACTTCCGCGAGGTCCTCGACGACAAATCCGTCGACGCCGTCGTCATCGCCACGCCCGACCACTGGCATGCGATCGCCACCGTCATGGCCTGCCAGGCCGGCAAGGACGTCTACGTCGAGAAGCCCGCCTCGCACAACGTCAAGGAAGGGCGGGCCATGGTCGAGGCCGCGCGGAAGTACAAGCGCGTCGTCCAGGTCGGCAGCCACCAGCGAAGCGCCGAACACTACCAGAAGGCCTGCGCGTTCGTTCGTAGCGGCAAGCTCGGCAAGATCTCCATGGCCAAGGCGGGTGTGGTGCACCGCAGGGACAAGATCGGCGTCAAGCCGGACTGCGACCCGCCCCCGGCGGTGGACTACGACCTCTGGCTCGGCCCGGCCCCGAAGCGTCCGTTCAACCCAAATCGCTTCCACTACAACTGGCACTGGTGGTGGGATTACGGCACCGGCGAGATGGGCAACTGGGCCGCCCACCACCTCGACATCGTGATGTGGTACCTCGACCTGGGCTACCCGACGGCCGTCTCCGCCGCCGGCGGGACGTTCTTCTTCGACGATCGCGAGGTCCCCGACACGCAGATCGTGCTCTACGAATATCCCGACCGGACCGTCGTCTGGGAGCAGCGCCTGTGGGACCGCGCCGGCGGCGAGGGCGTCGAGGGCTCCAACTTCTTCGGCGATCAGGCCGCCGTCATGATCAACCGCGGCGGATGGAAGGTCGTCCCCGAAGGAAAGAAGAAGAGTCCCGAATTCCACAAGGGCACCACACCCCTGAGCAGCCACGTGCGGAACTTCATCGATTGCGTAAAGGGACGCAAGACGCCCAACGCCGACATCGCTTGCGGCCACAAGACCGCCGTTCTGTGCCACCTCGGCAACATCGCCCTGCGGCTCAAGCGCCGCCTCGTGTTCGACGGCAAGACTGAGACGATCGTCGGCGATGCCGAGGCGAGCACGTACCTCACGCGCGAGTACCGCAAGCCGTACGTGCTGCCGGAGGTCTAAGCAGCTTGCAGTAAAGATCGAACAGTGTGGCACGGCCGCCCCCGGCCGTGAATCGCGTGTGGCACGGCCGCCCCCGGCCGTGAATCGCAAGAAGGCCCCAGCCGAGGGCGGCTGGGCCACAGAAGGCAAAGCTGCTCGGCCGGGTGGCCCACCTCTTTAGAGGTGGGGGACACGAATTCCGCCGGAGATTCGCGTGCCCATCGCGCGAGCGATGGGCTCCCTCGGCTCCCTCGATAGGCCTCCCTTCGGGTCTGAGCCTCCCTTCGGTCTGAGCCTCAGGGTCGAAGACAGGGCAAGTCAAGCCATGGGCCACCCCGGTGGAGGTTCCGGGTGACGCGCTGTTCCGTCTACCATCGCAGCAGCGCAGAGTCTGAAGCGCGTCGCGCCCGGTGATCGCACATGGACAAGACCGTCGCCCGAATCCTGGACGCCAACCTGAACCGCACACGCGAGGCGTTGCGGGTCATCGAGGAGGCCGCACGCTTCGAAGCCGACGACCCTACGCTCACCGAAGGGCTCAAGCAGGTCCGCCACGACCTGACCGACGCGGCCCGCCGCCTCGACGCCGACGCCCTCCTGGCCGCGCGCGACACCGCCGGCGACGTCGGCACGCACATCGAGACGCCCTCCGAGCGCCGCCGCGATGCGACCGCCGACGTCCTCGTCTCGGCCTTCAAGCGCCTCGGCGAGGGCCTCCGCGTGCTCGAGGAGTACGGCAAGACCGTCGATCCCGACTTCGCCGCCGCCGTCGAGCGCATCCGCTATCGCTGCTACGACCTGGAATCGCAAGCACGCTTCGATCGCGTTCGTCGCGAGCGCTTCGCCCAGGTGCGGCTCTACGTCCTCGTCACCGAATCGCTGTGCGCGGGCGACTGGCTCACGACGGCCGAACAGGCCATCGACGGCGGCGCCGCGGCGATCCAGCTCCGCGAGAAGGAACTGCCCGACGGCGAGCTCCTCGCCCGCGCGCGACGCCTCCGCGAGCTGACCCGCCGCAAGGGCGCGCTGCTGATCCTCAACGACCGCCCCGACATCGCCCGGCTCGTCGAGGCCGACGGCGTGCATGTCGGGCAAGAGGACCTACCCGTCGCGGAGGTTCGGCGCATCGTCGGACCGCGGAGCATCATAGGAAAGAGCACACACACGCTCGAGCAGGCCCGCTCGGCCATCGCCGAACGAGCGGACTGCATCGCCGTCGGGCCGATGTTCGACTCGAAGACCAAGCCACTGGGCGACATCGCCGGACCCGAAACGCTGAAGACCGTCCTGGCCGAATGCGAGCTGCCCACGGTGGCCATCGGCGGCATTGCGCCGGACAATATCCCGCAACTCACCGCCGTGGGCTGCCGATGTGTAGCCGTGTGCGGCGCGGTGATCGGCCAGAAAGACGTACGCGCGGCCGCCGCGGCCATCCGCGCGAGATTGCCGGAGTAGAAGAGCCGTAGGAGACCACCTGCAGATGACCACGACGTCGATCACACAACCAGGACCGCGCAGCCGCGCCCACGAAGCCGGCACGCGAAGGTCGTGTCTCGGCCTGCTTCTGAGTCTGGGCTGCGCCATGGCGCTGACGGGCTGCGACGCCAAGTCGGACAAGACCCCCAAGCCGACCACGAAGCCCGCCGCACGGAAGCCGACCACCACATCCCGCCCTGTGCCCGAAGGCCCACACCCGCGCATCCACGCGGACAAGCCGCTCTTCGGTCTCGGCAAGCGATGGAGCACCGAACCGCCGGTCAAGCACGCGTTCGTGCTCGAGAACGTGGGAAAGCTCCCGCTCAAGATCACCGGCGTGAGCAGCTCGTGCGGCTGCACGACGATCGGAAAGAAGCAGATCACGCTCGAGCCGGGCGAGACGTGGGACCTCGAGATCGAGTTGGACCTTACCCAGCAGAAGTCGCTCGTAGCGCACAAGATCACCGTCTTCAGCAACGACCCCGTCGAACCGCAGTACACGCTGCGGATTGTCGGCGTGGTCCAGAGACCCATCGTGCTCTCCCCGCCCAATGGCATGTTCTTCGGGAAGGTCGGTCCGGAGGAGAAGCGCACGCGAGAGATCAAGATCACCAACAAGACCGACGAGGCGATGGACCTCTCCATCACCCGTCGGGCCGGCGATTGGCTCTCGGCCGAGATCAAGCCCGTCAAACCCGGAAAGGAGTACACGCTCGTCCTGCGGGCCAAACCGCCCTACAAGCCGGGCGCGAACACCGGGCGGATCGAGATGAAGACCGGCCTCACGATGCAGCCGGAGATCGCGATTCGTCCGCAAGCATTCCGTCCGCCGCCGCTCATGGTCTCGCCTCAGCACCTCCGCCTACCCACGAAGCTTCCGAACGGCGCGCGGCGCGTCGTCTCGGTCCGCAACAACTCCGACGAGCCGATCAAGGTCACCGGCGCGACGTGCTCGCTCGACGGCGTGAAGATCGACATCAGCGCCGTCAAGGGCGGCAAGGTCCACAACCTGGACGTCCGCTTCCCGGCCGACATGGAGATCCCCAAGGGACCGCACACGCTCACGATCCGCACCGACGACAGCGCCCACCCCGAGCTGGAGGTCCTGATCTACGCGATGCAGCAACCGGCGGCGATGCCCGTCCCCCCTCCGCCGCCGGAGTAGAGACGGCCAGGATCACAACAGCAGGGTTCAGGGGTCGGGGTTCGGGGTTCAGGACAGGAAGGTTCACCACTGCAGGGTCTGGGGGACAGCAGGGTCTCGGGGTCCGTAGAACGGCTGCGGCGGGATGTCTCAGAGCCGGCCTGTCCTCAGGCCGGTCGTTGTTCGCGCGGGAAAGGACTTGCCCACCCCACTTCGCCGCGCTGCCCCGTCGCAAGCAAGCAGTATTCCGTCGCCCTCTTCGAGGGCTATCGAACCCCATCGCCTCGTTTCCCAGGGCCTCCGGCCCTGACGAGACTCGCGCCCCTGGTGTCCCCGCGCGGAGTCGGGGACCATCTTCGCTTCGAAAAGCCGTCCCTACAGCGGGAACAACGCTCCCGCTCCGCCACCGCCGTTGGGGTCGTTCGGATCGAGCTCGTCCCGCTTGCCGACCCACACCTCGAAGCCGTCCACGGGATTGGACAGGCCCAGCATGAGCCCCCACTGCGTGTTCAGCATGTTGCGGATCCCGTAGTTGTCGCCGTCCCCGAAGCCGGTCAGGTCAACGGGCTTCCACTTCACCCCGTCGTTGGTGCGATAGAGGTCGAACCCGCGCCGACGCTCGTGATCCGTCCCGAGCCACTCATCGAGATCCTCCTCGACGGACGGCGGCCATGGCGGCGGGAAGCCGAAGTAGTCCACGAGCAGGTCGTACGTGTTGCTGTAGGAATCGTACGTCCCGACGTAAAACCACCCTTCGTACTCGGCCATGTACCAGCTGTAGACGTTCGCGGCATAGTCGAACCCACGATCCATGCCCGACAGCGGGACGATCTCGTTCGGCCCGTTCGGATCGCGGACCTTGCCGACCAGCAATTCGATGTTGTCGTTCGGATCCATCCGCAGGATCTCACACCCCTCGCTGTCGCCGCCGTTGCGGTTCGGCCCGTAGATCCCCGAGCCGAGGTACAGGTAGCCCCCGTACGGCCGGACCGACATGTATCCGTGCGTCACGAGGTTGCCGTACCCGCCTTCGAGCACGCGGGTCCAGTTGCCCGGTGCCGGGTCGGACGACTTCCACACCTCGGCGCCGGTTGTCTGGTTGATCGTCGCCGCGTACAGGTGACCGTCGAAGACCGCCAACTGCCACGGCGGGCCGTTGTCGGGCTTGTCCGGCACATAGATCTCATACTCGGAGTTCGGATCGGGCACGGGGCTCCAGATGCCCTCGATCGTGATCGTGTTCGTGAGAGGAACGCGGGCCAGGATGTTCATGTCTTGCCCGGAACCCGTGCCGGCGATGATGCGGACGCGGAACTCACCCAACGTCCCCTCCGGCCAATCCGTCTGGTTGTCGTCGGTGAGTGTGAAGATCGTCGCGGACGTCGGGTTGCCGGTGCTGTAGACGGCCTCGTGCGTCGCGCCGCCGGAGGCGACGAAGCCCGTGCTGCACGCCTGATCCCACGCGGAGGAATCGGCGGCCGGATCCGCCGAGCAGTAGATCTCGCAGATGCTGTCGTTGGCGACGTAGAGCTTGCCGTTGAAGATCGTCGCGCCACGCAATCCGCCGGCGAACAGCGCGAACCCGCCCATACCCTGATCGCCCGGTGTCACCATGCCGATCGGCGAGACACGAGTAAAGTTCTCCCCGTCGGTCGTCTCCCAGACGGCCGAGTTCAAGATGCCGTTGCCCAGCATATAGAGCGCCCCGTCAAACACACGTGCCCCGCGGAAGCCGTAGACCTGCGTGAACAGGTCGGGCGACCAGACGCGATCCCACATCCACGCATCGTTCGGCTCGTCGTAGGTCCCGCGGTATACGTGGGCCGGGGCCAGGCAATCCCAGACGTAGTTCGGCGAGCCCCAAGACTCATTCGGACACTGCCACCGATCCGGCGGCGGGTTGTTCGGATCACCGCCCGCCCCATTGAGCTGGAGACACAACGCGTTGCCGAGCGTACCGATGTAGATCTCCGGCGTGCCGTCGTTGTCGGCGTCGTACTGCTCCATCCCCCAGGTGTAGCTGTTGAGCCGCTCGTCCACACCGCCGCTCGCGATGCGCACGAAGTCCTCCGACTTCAGCCCGTCGTCACACACGAACGTTGGACCGGCGACCATGGGCAGCGCAAGAAACAACGCCGAGAAACGCCATAGCGTCTTCCGCTTCATCACTTTCCTCCTGGTTGGACACCCCTCACATAGACGTGTCTGCGTGAATCGAATTCTGAAACGAACGCGTCCAGGGAGATGAGCGCTTCCCTCCCCCAGTGAATGCCTCCGTCCTCACCGTCACATGATATTAGTTTCCCGAAGTCGGAAACTCAAGTCAAGCCTGTTCTTGACAGATCTTGACAAAGAAAGGGGGCGGGCCGCCTTTCGGTGACCCGCCCGCACCCTAATTCAACATTGAAATATGAAGGCAGCTAGAGGCTTATCGCACGACGGCTACTGCTGCCGGCCCAGCCAGATCTCGAAGCCGTCGACCGCGTTGCCCGTGCCGACCATGAACCCCCACTGCGTCGACATCATGTTCCGGATCCCGTAGTTGTCCCAGTCCCCGAAGCCGTCCAGGTTGACGGGGACCCAGTCGATGCCGTTCTTCGTCCGCCACAGGTCGAAGCCCCCCCAGCGAGCCCGGTCCGGGCCGAGCCAGTCCTCGATCCCAACGAGCCACTCCTCCGGCCAGTACTCCATGGGCATACCCGCATATTCCACGAGGTAGTCGAGCATCTGTCCGGCGTAGTCGTACGTGCCGACGTAAAACCAGCCGTCGTGCTCGCACATGTACCACGAGTAGGCGTTCGCCGCGTAGTCGAATCCCTTGTCCATCCCCGACAGCGGGAGGATTTCGTTCGGTCCGTTCGGATCGCGGATCCCACCGACGAGCAGCTCCACATTGTCCTCGGCGTCGGCGCGAAGGATCTCACAACCTTCCACCACGTCGCCGAACGAGGCCGACGGCGGATACGTCACCGTGCCCATGTAGATATGCTCGCCGAACGGGCGGAGCGACATGATCCCCATCGGATTCGGATTGCCGTACCCGTCCTTCATTACCTGCGTCCAGTTGCCCGGCCCCGGGTCGTCCGACTTCCATAGCTGCGGGCCCGACGGGTTGCCGCACGCGGCATACAGGTGGCCGTCGAACACGGCGATCTGCCACATGCCGGTGTTGTCCGGCACCATGTCGTCGGAGACGTCATAGACGTCGTTGGGTTCGGGCACGGGATCGAACGGCACGCCCTGCCCGCCGTAGCCGACGAAGATCGTATCCGTCGTGTTGCTGAGGATCGTCCGCGTCTGGACGATATTCGGATCCGCCGCGGAGGTCACCACGATATCGAAGCCCGCGAGGGCACCTGCCTGCAAGGTCAGGCTCGTGTCGGTGATCGAGTCGGCGTTGGCGCTCGTCACGGTGCCGGCGGCAAGCGTGCCCGAGTGCGTCCCGGCGCCGGAGGCCACGAAGCCCGTGCTGCAGACCTGCTCCCAACTGTTGGGGTCGGTCGAGGGATCGGCCGAGGCATAGATCTCGCAGATGCCGTTGTTGGCGACATAGAGCTTGCCCTTGAAGACCTGTGTGCCGCGTAGCCCGCCCGACACACCGAAGCCGCCGGCGGCCATGCCCGACGGCGAGGCCAGGGCGAAGTTCTCGCCGTCCGTGCTCTTCCAGACGACGCCCTCCGCCAACGTCATGCCCAGCATATACAGGGTATCGTTGAAGACCCGCGCGCCGCGGAAGCCGATGTTCTGAAGGATGCTCGGAGAGAAGACGGTCTGCCACTCCCAGGCGTCGTTCGGCTCGTCGTAGGTCCCGCGGTAGACCCGACCCGGCGAGACCGACGCCATCAGATAGTCCGTCATGTCCGGAGGCGTCCACAGATCGTTGCGACACTGCCAACGTACGGGCGGCGCTGACGAATTGGCGTCGGCCCCAATCCAAATCTGAAGGCACAGCGGATTCTGCACCGTGCCGACGTACACCTCGGGCGTCCCGTCGCCGTCGCCGTCGAACTGCTCCATCGCCCAGGGATAGCCGTTCAGCCGATCGTCGATGCCGCCGCTGACGATCTGCGTGAAGTCTTCCTGAACCAATCCACAACTCGTGATCTGCAGCCCGCCGATCATCAGCGGGACCGTAAGGGCCAGCACCGCAAAACCGGCCAGTGTCGTTCGCTTCATCGTTGACCTCCTCCTGTGAAGCTTGATTCGTCCTTCCTCGGACCTTTGTGGCTCAGTCGCCCTGTGGCCCAGTCGCCCCCGACTGGGATTCTTCCACCTTGCTCACGGCCGAGGCGGCCGTGCCACATTGGACCGTGCCACATTGGACCGTGCCACATCAGGCCGTGCCGCACCGATTCGTCCCTACCGTCGGCGAAGCCGCAGGACCGCAGGACCCAGCAACACCAACGCCAACGTCGTCGGCTCGGGGATCTCACCCACGCCGCTGAAGTCCGCCTCGATGTCGCACAGGCTTGCGCAACCGGTGATGTCGTAGTCCAGCGTGATCTGGTAGTACGGGTACTCGCTGCCCGAGTACGTGTTCGTCGAGAACGAACCCACGTCGTCGATGTCCAGCGTGATCTCCTCGAAGTCCGCCGAGAACTCCACGCCGAACTCGTACCACGTCCCCACGCCGGGATCGATCACCAGCGGGCTCAGCGTCGCCGCATTCGCGGCCGTCTCCAGCACCGAGGCGTTGAACAGGTACCCCAGCGGAATCGGACCCGCCATCGCTGACACGTCCACGTTCGCTCCGGCCGTCACCTGGTCCGGGCCTTCCCACGTCAGCGGAGAGAACGCGCCCTCGCCGCCCAGGTCGATCGTGGTCGAGCCGCCCGCGTCCAGGTTCACCGACAGGCTCACCGGCGAAAGATCGAACGGCATCCCGCCCGGCGCCAGGTCGAACGAAATGTCGAAGAACGAATCCACCGCGTACGTCCCGTCGTCCAACACCACGGTCATCGAACCCGTCGGGCTCGAGCTCAGCGGAACCAACGCCGGATCCGACTGCAGACTCACCACCTGCACCGGGATCGTGAACGTCTCGGCCGCCCAGACGTCGTTCGCATCGTCCCAGGTGTACATCCCACCCGAGCCGCTGAGCGTCGCGGTGCCCAACAGCGTGCCCGAGGCAGTCAGCACGTTCCCTGCCCCCGAAAACTCTGTCGGGGCCGAGACGAGCGCACCGTGCGCGCCTGTGACCAACACCAGCGCGCAGGCCAAACCTCCTACCACCACGCTTCTCCGCATTTCGCCGACCTCCTTATGTTGATCTTACCGCTTGCGCAAGCCCCCGCAGGGTCCTCGCAGACACCGCGAGTGAGTTCGTACGGATGTGCCTGGAATGGTTCTCGCGTTGAGTGCCGATCGCCCTCTGACTCGATGCGGCAGCGGGGTGAACCGAGGCACCGTTCCCTCTCCCAAACGTTCTGCATTATCGCGCGCCGGCCACAGACAAGCAAACAAAACTCGCGAACCTAGCTAAAAGTGGAAGGGCAGGGTGCGACATTTTTTTCTGGCGCATCGTAAATAGTGTTGTATACTTGTCTT
>CAZKCX010000163.1:0-11510 GCA_964550865.1 uncultured Planctomycetales bacterium | reverse complement strand
GCAGGCGGTTGCCATCGCCGTCGGCAGGGAGCTGTAAGGGCGAACGCCTCGTCCCGGTGGGGACGAGGCGTTCCGGTCCTCTCGGTCGACACCGCGGGCCTGCGCCCTACGGCTTCGTGGTCGTGGGTTGGGTCGTCGGCTCCAGGGTGGCGGGCGTGCCCGTCACGACCCACTTGCCGGCGTAGATGCTCTGGCGGCGTTCCCAATCGATCGCCCGCGCCTCGTCGGTCTCGGGGGTGTGGCAGGTGCTGCACACCGCGTGGTGGGGCTTGTTGATCTGCTCGGCCACCTCGTCGTGACAGCCGATGCACAGCCCGTGCATGGCGTCGGTGTAGCTGACGGCCACGTCCTGCTCGTACTCGATCGTCGCGCCCGGCACGGTAAGCGTCAGTTCCTTCTCGTTGTGACAGGCGTCACACGCCTTGGCGGTCTCCCGGCATCGCGGCTCGGCCGCCGGATGGCATTCGATGCACGAATCGTTGTGGCCGAGCATCTCCACGTGGTATTGATGCGCGAAGATCGAGGTCGGCAGGTACATATCCTTGTGGCACTCGTAGCAGCCGGTGTTCTTGTCGTACGGGTTGTTCATGTGATGGCAGCGCTTGCAGGACTCCTCTTCGCCGCCGTTCTTCTCGATGTGCATCCCGTGATCGAAGGCGACGAGGAACCCGTCGCGGTTGCCGTCGATCCGCAGCATTCCTGCCTGCTCACCGCGGGCGGGGAAGGTCGGGACCGGTTCGAAGCCTTCGCTTCGGGCCGAGCGGAACGGAAGCAGCCCGATCGCGATGGCGGCGCCGATCACGAACGCCAGCGAGCTCTGCGCGCCCATGCTCGTCGGAATGGGCAGGAGCCACTCGGATCCCATCGTATCCGTGGCGGGGCGGGGCGCCCGCTTGTCCTTCGAGATCGGAGGCTCCCAGATGGCGAACGTCTCGATCGCGAACAGGAAGACCAAGCCGGCGGCCGATAGGATTCCCAGACTCAGCGCGAACTCGCTCCACGACGGGAAGTAACCCGCATCGGTGGCGCGAAGCATGGCCAGACCGCTGACGGCCACCCGCTGAAAGACCACGCCCGTCACGACGAGCAAGGCGCAGACCAACAGGCCTCCGAAGTTCGTGCGAACCCGCGGGCTCATCAGCAAGCTGCACGGGATCACCACGCTGACGACCATCTCGATGAGGAACGCCCAGCTCTCCCATGAGCCCTCCGTGACGGTCGTGATCGAGCCGGTGAGGAAGATCGTGTCGATCAGCCGCAGGGCGAAGTAGCCCCACAGCGTGAAGGCGGCCGCGCGAGCCAGCTTGGAGAGCATCGGCAGGTTCACCGGCCGGTAGTAGAGCCAGGGCACGATGACGAACTCGGCAACGATGACCATGATGCCGACGCCGGCGGCCGACGTGATGAACAGGATCGGCTGGATCGGGCTGTACCAGAGCGGGTGGAGCTGCTGCGGCGTGATGAGGAAGATCGTCCCCAGCGTGGACTGGTGCAGGGTGGAGATCATCACGCCGAGGATTGCCAGCGGCAGGCCGAGGTGCTTGACCATCCACGCGGCCACGGAGCGCCATCGTTCGAAGTACTCCAGGACGATCGGCGTGAACTCGAAGGTGAGCACGACCAGATACAGCATCACGCACCACGCCACCTCGAACAGCGGCGAATGGATCTGCCAGTAGAAGATCGGGTGCCAGATCCGCCACGGGAGCCCGATGTCGAACAGGAGCGTCGTGGCCGCCGAGCCGTACCCGAGCAGCGCGGTGATGACGGCGGGGCGAACCACGGCGTGGAATCGATGCAGGCGGAAGACGTGGATTACGCCCGTCAGGACGAATCCGCCGGCGGCCATCGCGATGCCGGCGATGACGCCGATCGACTTCCAGAGTCCCCAGGGGGCGGCGTCGTTCAGGTTGGACGTCGCGCCTAGCCCATAGAGCATGCGGTGTGCGATGACCGCGACGCCCAGGCCGAGAAGGCCCCAGAGGAAGGACTTAACGATCTGAACTCTGCTCATCTTGCGTTTCCTCAGCGGCTGGAGAGTCCTCTTGCTTCTGTGTCGTTGCCTCGGCGTCGGACCCGGCCGCTTCGGTCGGAGCGGCGGCCTCGCCTTCGGATTCTGCGGTGGGTTCCGCGGTGGGCTCCGTTGAGGCCTCGGCGACGGCCTGGCCTTCCAGGTGTCGTTGCTCGTCGAGCTCCATGCGTCGGCCGATGATCCATCGCACCCCCGCGGCGGTGCAGCCGAGCACGAGCCCCACGCTCAGAAAGACAAATGGGGTGCTATGCATCGCGCCGGCGATCGTGTCGGGCAGCGGCCGCGTGCCCAATTCCTTGCCGTAGCTCAGGAAGCTCAGGTCGATGTCCGACACATAGAGGACGCACGTCCCACCGATCTCACTCGAATCCCCGTACAGCTTGAGCTTCGGGTTGGCGGCCAGGCGCCGCTTCGCCTCGGCCAGGGCCTCCTCCCGGTCCTCGAAGAAGACCGTCGCCCCGGTGGGGCAGACTTCGGTGCAGGCCGGGATGCCGGGCTTGTCCTTCCGCGTCGCGCAGAAGGTGCATTTCTCAATGTAGGGGGCGGCGCGGTCCCAGTCGTATCGCGGCACGCCGTACGGGCAGGCCAGCATGCAGTACCGGCAGCCGATGCACAGCGAGGCGTCGTACGCGACAGGACCTTCCTCGGTCCGCTTCAGCGCGCCCACCGGGCAGACGGCCTCACACGCCGGCTCGAGACAGTGCCGGCATTGCTTTCGGACGTACTTCCCGCCGGGGCGCCGGAGGATCGACGTCCAGTTCCGGGCGGAGAGGCCGTCGCCCCGATCCCAAATGCGGGGTACATCGGCCGGCAGGTCGTTGGCCTGCTTGCAGGCCACCACGCACTGGTTGCACCCGATGCACTTGGTGATGTCCGTCAGGATCGCCTTCTTCTTCATATGGGCACCGACTCCTTATTCAACGTCTTGGCCACCTGACGTCCCGCGTCTTGGGGGAAGTGCCAGCCCAGGTCGGACACGAACTGGCTGAACGGCACGAGGACGCAGTGGGCGATCTTCGAGAAGGGGATCAGCACGAAGATCACCTCCGCGCTGAGGACATGGATCAGCATCATCACGCGGTAGTCCAAGGGGCAAATCGTCGTGTGCGACGCCAGCAGTCCGCTGATGAAGGGCAACGCCAGAACGAGGGGCCACGCGAAGTCCTCCGGCCGGCTGATCGTCCTCGACACCGGATGGCCGACGCGGCCGACGAACAGCGCGATCGCGCCGACGATGGCGATGACCGTCAGGACATCGGCCACGGGCGGGGGAAGGGTCGGCCAGGAGATGCCGAGTCCCTGCTCCCACAGCCGGACATGCGCGAAGAGGAAGATCGGCGTGACGATCAATCCGATGTGGAACACGAAGCTGATGATGCTGTAGGCCATTCGCGTGCGGTGGAAGCGAGTGAAGGGGAAGAGCCACCACAGCGTGCGTTGACGAATGATTTTCCAATTCAGCTTCTTGTCGCCCGCCGCCCGCCAGGCCATCGCCGATCGATAGATCGTCAAGGCGACCAGGCGAAGGAGGCCCAGGACCATGAGGGCGAATGTGAACCGAAACAACGGCCCGCGCGCCAGCGCGAGCAATACATCGACCGTATCCGTCTCATTCACGATGATGCCACCTCCGTCGTAGCGGGTTCCTCGTTGCCCTCGTCGCCGTCTTGCTGGGGCGGCGTTTGGGTCTTCTTGACCCCGGAGTAATCGATCGCCTTATAGAGCAGGTCGTGCAGGCCGACGATCTCGCAGTCGACGTTCTGATCGTCCATCAGCTCCCGGAGCTGCTTCTTGCAGTTCGCGCACGGTGCGACGCAGTACTTCGCGCCGGTCGCACGGATCTGCTCGGCCTTGGCCTTGCCGGCCTGGCTGGTGCGGTAGGACCGCAGTTCGTCGATCGAGACGGTCCCGCCCCCGCCACCGCAGCAGATGTTGTCCTCGCGGTTGGGCGTCATCTCGACGTAGTCCTTGCAGATCGCCTTGAGCAGCTCACGGGGCTGGTCGATGATCCAGCTGACCCGCGAGATGTTGCACGGATCGTGGTAGGTGACGCGCTCCTCGATCGAGTCGGGGATCAGCTTGAGCTTGCCGTTCTTGTAGCACTCGTAGGCATACTCCATGCAGTTGATGACGGGCAGGGCGTCCTCGCCGCAGAACATCGGCACGCCGTACTTGGCCGACCGGCTCGCGTGCCCGCATTCGCCGATCATGATCGCCTTGGCCTTGAGCCGCTTGGCCTCGTCGTTGACCTTGTTCACCACGCGGTCCCACATCCGGTCACTGTAGAACAACCCGTAGTTGATGCCGTCGTGATACTGCTTGCCGATGGTCCATGAGTCGCCCGTCGCGGCGAAGACGGCGGCATTGCCCATGAGGGTCTCGGCCTCCATCATGAAGTCGCTGACGGCCGGGAAGAAGGCGAATTCCGCCCCCTCGACGTCCAGCGGGAAGGGGATCCGGACGCCCTTCTCCTCCTCCATGTCATCCTCGAGGAACTCCAGCCCGTCCAGGATGGCCGGCAGCGGAAAGCCGGACGTGTTGCCCGTCTCGCCTTCGAGCTGCTCCCGCGTGCTGACCACGAGCGCCCGCGGGGCGATGTCGATCTCGCTGAGGGCGTAGCGGGCCAGGTGGGTCAGCAGGCCGTGGTCGATGCCGGAAGGACAATCCAACGTGCACTTTCGGCAGGCCGTGCAGTTCCAGACCGACTCGGCCATCTCCTGGAGCTTCTCGTCGGTGAGGTCGCCCCGGCCGGTCAGCTCACCCCAGAGACGTCCGCCGAACGTGAAATAGCGTTTGTAGATGTCCAAGAGGATCGTCGAGCGATGGCAGGGGATGTCCTTCGGGTCGCCGGTGGCCTGGTAAATCATGCACTCCACGCTGCACCGTCCGCACTTCGCTTGGACCTTCAAGTAGTGGTCCAGCGCCAATCCGTAGGAGGGATTGTGCTTGAGGATGGCCGCCAGGGCCTCCAGGAACTTCCGGGGCCGATCGCTCGTCAACGGATGCTCGATGTGATAGCGCACATCCAACCGTTGCTTCCGGCGGATTTCCTCGGGGCGAATGTTCTTCAACCCCTTCGCGATTCCTTCTTCGGTGAGTAGCGGTTTCATTCAACTCTCCGTCACCACGTGGTGGATGTGTCTGCGGCTCGCCGAACCTTGTCGAACCCTCGTATCGTCGGCCGATGCCACGCCCCCCTGCGAAGGCGGGCTCTCTGTCACCGAGGTCACCCGCGGTGTTGTCGCGCCGGATCACCTGCCTCGGCTTGACCGCACCACTTGCGGTAGTAGTCGCACTCTTGACAATCAGCCTCGCGCCACGGCCCCTCGACCCCTAGCGCGCGAAGGGCAAAACAGTCCAGCGCCTTCGCCCGACGAACGGGACATGTCTCGCAGACGTCGGAAGACGCCTCGCCCGGCTGTCGGTGCTCGCGCCGGTATTCCCAGCAGAACGGCCGATGATCGAGCTCCTCGTCCAGACGTTCGGTGCTCATGCCGTTGGCGATCATGAACTCTCGCAGATCATCGACGAAGATGCGGTACTGCCCGCCCATCGTCCGCTGCGCGCGGAGCCGATCGTCCTTGATCCACTTGCCGATCGTGTCCGGACTGACTAGACAGTAGCGGGCCGCCTGCCCGGTCGTCAATCCTAAGGTCTTATTGCTCACAGTCGCAGGGCCCCGTGCGTGCTACGGCTTCTGCACCCTTTTTGCTACCATCGTCGCAATTGGCTTGTTCGGCAGATTCGGCGTTTTCGACGAACTCCCCAGTTTCCGTTCATTCGCCGTACCAAACCTTAGTGGACGCTAATATTTTTCGTAGGCATATACATGATATAAGCTTACGATTCGCGATGCCTCGGCGCGTGCGACCAAGCTAGTCTGCATGTCGCAATCCAACAGCAGTCCGTAGGGTGCATAACGCAATCTATTGCGGAAGGCATGCGGATCAGGAGAAGAGGCCGGGAAGGGGGTCAGGACCCTCTTCCCTGTCGACGCCGGACGCGACCGGCTCGACGATCCCTCCTGGTTCGAGGAATCAGGTGATCGATCGAGGGGGATCCGTGCCGACGCCCGCCCGGACGGCCATCCGGACCAGGTCGGCGGCGGTCTCGGCCTGCATCTTGGACATCAGCTTGGCGCGGCGGGCCTCGATGGCCTTCGTCGTCACGCCGAGGCTGGACGCGATTTCTTTGTTGGGCTTGCCCGCGACGATCAGCTCGAGGGCCTCGCGCTCTTTGGCGGTCAGCGAGTCGAGGCGCTGGTGGATCTCTCGTATCTCGCTGAGCTCGCGACGTTCGTCCCCGTCCTTGCGGAGGGCGTCGTTGATGCGATCGAGCAGGACCTGATCGCGGAAGGGCTTCTCGATGAAGTCGACGGCCCCGTGCTTCATGGCACCGACGGCCATCGGGATGTCGCCATGCCCCGTAATGAAGATGATCGGCAGGCTCGCCCCGCGCTCGGCCAAGACCTCCTGGAGCTGCAGGCCGCTCATGCCCCGCATGCGGACATCGAGCACCAGACACCCCGGGCGATACGGATCGAAGGCGGTCAGAAAGTCCTCCGCCGAGGCGAAGGTCTCGACGTTCACCCCGATCGACTTGACGAGCAGACGTAGGCCTTTGAGCACGGCCTCGTCGTCGTCCACGATGTACACGGTTACGTTGTCGGATTCATTGGCTGTCATGGCGCGTTAGGGGTAGCTCCACGAAGAACGTGGCTCCTCGGTCGGAGTTGTTGCTGGCCCACAATCGTCCGCCGTGGGCCTCGATAATGGTCTTCCCGATGGACAATCCCATGCCGATCCCGTCTTGCTTGGTTGTATAGAACGGGTCGAAGAGCCGGTCAAGGGCCTCTTCCGGCAGGCCGCACCCCACGTCGCGGACCTCCAGGACTGCCTGGTCTTCGTCGTCGCGCCGCAGGCGCACGGAGATCCTCCGCTCATGCGGCTCCACGTCGTCCATCGCTTCCAGCGCGTTCAGCACGAGGTTCAAGACGACCTGCTCGAGCTCGACCGGATCGCCATACACCGGGATCGAATCCTCCGGCAGGTTCTGCTTGATCGTCGCGCCGCGCTCTTTCGCCTCGAAGCCGGCCAACTCGCAGGCCTGACGGCAGATCTCCACCAGGCAGCAACCCCCGCGATCGGGGTTCCGCTTTCGCACGAAGCCGCGGATGCGTCGCACGACCTCCGAAGCGCGTTCGGCCTGCGAGGCGAGATCCTGCAACGCCTCGAGGGTCTCCTCGATCTCCAACCGGCCCGACTGGGCGATCCGAAGGCATCCCTGGGCCGTGCTGGTGATGGCGCACAGCGGTTGGTTCAACTCGTGGGCCAGGGCGGTGGCCATCTCGCCGAGCGCGCTGACGCGAGAGACCCGGGCCAACTCGGCCCGATCCCGTCGTGCCTGGTCCTCGGCCTCACGTCGCTGCCGGCGGAGCTCCAGGCGGTTCAGCGCGAAGGCGACGTCGTCGGCGAGTCGCTTGTAGAGGGACTGCTCCTCCGGGTCTTGGACGCGATGCACGGGTACGGAGACCGAAATCAATCCGTAGATCCGTCCGTCGTTCTCCAACCGGGCGGACATCGCGCCGCGACCGCCGTATTCCTTGGCGAGCGGACAAGCGGTGCAGGTGGCCCGGACGTCTTCCGTGGCCAACACGGCCGGGCCGCGGAGCACCTGGGTGGCGCATTCGGGCAGCTCGCCACGATCGAAGTGCGCCAGAAGCCGGTCGAACGAAGGTCCGACACCGGCTTCGGCGCTCGTGAGCAGACGGCGCTGCTCGTCGAGCAGCGCGATCCAGGCGTTGTAGTAGCCTCGCTCACGAACGAGACTGTCGCACACACCGCGGAGCAGGTTCCCCTGGTCCGGTTCGGAGATGATCAGCTTGCCGACGTCCTGGATGGCGCGGAGCACGAGACTGAGCTGGGTCGTGCGGGCCTCGGCCCGCCGCCGTTCGGTGACGTCCTGGCCGGTGCAGAGAATGCAGGCGGGGTTCTCCTCGCCCGTCGGGATGCGGGCAAACGTCCAGGCGAGGACGTGCGCGTACCCGTCCGGCGCGACCCAGGGAAACTCCTCTGGCTCCTTTTGGGCGCGACGATCGGGTTGAAGAACGGCACGCCGAAACCGCGTCGCCTCTCTTGCCACGCAGAAGACGTCCCACGCCGGCCGTCCCTGATGCGCTTGCGTGGTGACCCCCAGGAGTCGCTCGCAGTCGCGGTTGCAGCGGAGGATACGGCCTTCGTCGTCGAGCACCGCCACCAGGGCCCCGACGGAGTCCAAGATGTCCAGCGTTGTCTCCTCGGAGATATCCATGAAGGCCCTTCTCGCCTTCGGGGTCGCTCCGCCGTTTGCACGTCAGAGGGCCCCACGGCCCTGTCTTGCGCCGCGGCGGTTTCCCATGGATCTCGCGCGGGGATCCAAACCGCAGGCCGCGGACTCATCGATACGGTGCTTGCCGTGGCAATCCGTGCAGACCTGTCCCGGCTCGGGTCCCTTGCGATGGACAACGCCCAAGATGATCTTCTCGGGATGATTCCTCGGCAGCTTGTGACACGTTCGACAGAAGGTATCGACCCCCGCGGTTTGGATGCGGATGTCCGGCGGCGTCGCGCCGACGTTCTCGTCGTTGGCATGGGCGGCGCTCGGGCCGTGGCAGCCGGTGCAGGGGATCTTCGCCTCGAGGTGCCCTACGCTGAGCGGCTCCTTGAGGAACGTCATGTGGCAGACCAGGCACCCGGCGTTCCCGCTGAGCGCGGTTCCTTCGTCCGCCGACTCGGCCGGCGCGGTCGCCGCGTCCGCCGCGGGATCGCCGGACTCACAGCCCCACGTGGCCGAAAGGAAGACCCCGAGCAGCAAACCGAAACCCGCGCGCGCCATCAGACGGTCTCCCATTGTCGGAGCCATGCGTACTCCGGTGTCAGGTGCGTCAGATAGTTCTTCGTGCATTCCCGTAGCGCTTGCTTGTCCGCGGGCGTGGAGGGCTTGTCGCGCTCGTACGATCCCTTCACGTTCTCCTCGAGCTGCTCGGGGATGTTCACGCCGGGGATGACGGCCGAGAGGCGCTGCTCTTGCAGCATCTCCTTGAGCAGCGAATGTGCCCGCTGGTCCACCTTCCCGGTGATCTGCTGCGGGCGGATGCCGAAGGTCGTGCCCGCCCCGAAGGGCTTGATCCCCACCACGCCGACGTTCTTCTTCTTGGCCAGCGCCAGCAGGCTGTCACCGCCGAGCTCCTTGGTCAGGAAGAGATACGGAAACAGGATCATCGAGAACTGCGGGTACTCGTTCAGCACGCGGCGGAAGACCTTCGGGTTGTGCGCGCTGATGCCGAGCCAACGCACCTTGCCCTGCTTGCGAACGGTCTCGAAGGCGTCGACCACCATGTCCAGCGTGCGGCGGCTGACCATGAGCATCGTGGCCATCTTCTTCTGGCCCTCGCCCCACGTCGCGCCGACGGGCCGCCAGATGTCGAGCATGTCGGTGTTGTAGTCCTTGAGGCGCCCCTCGATCTCGCGGATGAAGCGCTCCTTGGAGAGGTTCTTCTCGTATTCCGTGGTGACCTTTTGCGGCCACGACGCAAAGCCGATGTACCAGCGGTCGCGCTTCGTGCCCAGGGCCTTGCCGTAGAGCTTGCACTCCTCGACGATGTTCGTGTCGAGGTAGTTCATGCCCAGCTCGACGGCGCGATCGAGCACCGTGACGCGATTCGCCACGTCCCCCTTGCTATGCCCGCCCAGGCTGATCTCGGAGATCATGATCCCCGTCTTGCCGAGGGGGCGATAGCCCATCTTGGGGTTGTAGTTCTTGATCTTGCCGTTGCCCGCGCCGGAATCCTTGGCGGCGGCCTGTCCGCCGATGGCCGCACCGGCGACGGCCGCGGAGGTCGCCTGGAGAAACTGCCGTCGGGTCTTCTCGTCCTTCTTCTGCATGGGGACTCCTCCCTATCGGCTCTCGTTCAGGCGCCTCGACGCCCAGAGGATGCTTCGCGCGATGAGCTTTTGAAACCCTTCCACCTTGAATGAATCCGGCCAGTGACCCGGCAGAATCGTCACGACGCGGCCCTTGCCGTACCTCCGCGTCCACACCGACGGGTGCCACGGATCCTTGTCGACCTCCTTGGCCCTGGCCAGGACGTGACAATCGTCGGGCAGCGGCTTCGACTCGTAGAGTTCGCTGACGACGTGGAACGAATCGTCGAGGATGCGCGTGATCGGGTGCTCCTTGTCCACGGTGTGGACAAGGATGCGGGCCTTCGGCGAGCCGTGCTTGATGAACCGCGTGCCGTGCAATTCGTGCCTTTCGTCCCATTTGAGGAACGACCAGTACGACGCATGGACCGCCACCACGCCGAGCCCGCCCCGGACAAGCTTGAGGAACTTGGCCTTCTGCGCCTCCGTCAGGACACCCTTGGTATATCGGAAGCAGTGCTTCTCGAGGATGATGTCGAGCTTGTCGACGTCGGGGTCGTCCAGGAAGCTGCCGTCGCGCACGACCGTCAGCTCGATGGGAATGAGCCTCTCGATCCCCGGCTCGAGGATCTTGGCGATGGCCTCGAAGTCGTGCGCATGTCCGCCGATCCAAAGCACGCCCTTGAGCTTCTTGGCCGGCTCCTTCATGCCCGCCGTGACGTCTCCGCCCTTGGCCTTGGAGTCGCCCGCGGCCACGGCCTGTCCGGTTGGGCAAAACACGAGCGGTAAGGACAACGCCGCCGCGAGGACAAGCCGTCTTCCTGCGATGGTCAAACGTGGACCCGCGCGCATCGTCTTCCTCCTTCTGTCGCCATCGGATCTGTCTACCCTAGGGATATCCTCCCCTGTAGGCGGGGCGGATGCAAGGACCCCGCGCATCGGGATGGGAGACGGAGTGCGTGACGTCCTGGCCGGACAGGCCCGAAGGGCCTGAGGAGTGTAGCCGCGGGTGAAGTCCGCCGTCCCGGCGGACGGAACCCGGGGGAAGGGTCCCACACATGAATGCGTCCCGGAGTGACGCCGGGTCTTGCCGCGGCGTAGCTTTGGCGAAGCCGGGTCTTGCCGCGGCGTAGCTCTTGCGAAGCCGGGTCCTCGACGACGTTCAGCATGCCTTCGTAGCCGGGGTGTTGTCGCGCGAACGCACCGGCCACGTCGAAATCCGAGAAGGCCACGTGGCCCATCTCGTGATCCAAAAAGCCGACGACCATCCGCTCAAGCGGATCGCTCATCGGCTCAGGCAGTGAAGGCAGCACGATGACCTTGCCGTTCGTGGTTGCGTTGTCGCCCCGGCAGATCACGTCGACGCCGAACAGCTCGGTCAACGTCGCTGGCCGCCGGCCAAGGGTTGGCCGTTGGAGCCGGGCCGCTGGAGCCGGCCTTCGAATAGGTTGCCGGTCTTGGCTCTCCTCCTTCTGCGATGCGCATAGAAAAAGGGCCACGCCCGCGGCATCGCGATTCGCGTGGATGGCCCGGCTGTCATGGCTCAAGATGTCCCAGTCTGGGGTCAGGACCTGACG
>CAZKCX010000162.1:0-11605 GCA_964550865.1 uncultured Planctomycetales bacterium | reverse complement strand
AGCGCTGCACGCCCGTCAGGTTGCTGTGGATGACGGCCAGGTCCTGGAAGCGGCGGGCCAGACGGTCGACAAGCTGGGTCGTCAGTGCGATCTCCGGGACCAGCATGATCGCCTGCTTGCCCGCGGCGACCGCCTCACGGATCGACCGGACGTAGACCTCGGTCTTGCCGCTGCCCGCCACACCATGGAGCAAGAGCACGCGGAACTGGCCGCCCTCGGCCGCGTGACGGACGGCATGGATCGCCCCGACCTGATCGGCGTTGAGCCGGAAGGACGGCTCCTCGGGGGGTTGGTCGAAGTTGGGGGCCTGCTTGGGGCGCCGGATCTCTTCGACGGTGAGCCAGGCTCGCTTCTGCGCTGCCTTGATCGGCGCGTCACTGCACCCAAGGGCCTCCTTGAGCGCGGCCCACTCGACCGGCTCGTCGCGGGCCTCAAGATACTCCAGCACCTTACGCTGGGCCGGTCCGATGCGCTTGGCCTCGGCCTCGATTGTCTCCAGCGGCCTGGCGAGGCGAAGGAGCCGGACTCTCTCGAAGCCGCTCTTCTGCCTCACGGGCTCGGGCACCATCGCGGACAGGGCGCGGCCGGTCGGACAGCAGTAGTACCTGGCGATCCAGCGGGCCAGCTCGATAAGCCCTTCGTCGAGGAGAGGCTCGTCGTCCAGCACCTTTGCGATCGGCTTGAGCGTGCTCCGCCAGGCCTGGCGGTCCAATTGAATGCAGAACCCGACGACCGTTCGGTTCCCCCGGCCCAGGGGGACCTCCACCCGCTGCCCGGGTCGGAGCGAATCGAGCAGGGCATCGGGAATCGTGTAGCTATAGAGCTTGTCCGTCATCGTCAGCGGGGCCACCACGGCAACCGGACGCTCCGCTTCGGTCGGGGCATCGGGCTGGAGTGAGGGGAGGTAAGCTTGCTTGTCCTTCGGGGGCACAGGCCGATCCTTGCATCTTAGGGGCGACGGCGATTCTTGCCCTTGCGGGCAAGGGCGTCAAGCGTCGCCGGGGCAGGCGAGCCTCCGCTTCCACCCGACACACCGCGCTACGGCCCGAGACCACCAAACGCCGCGCCGAACACCTCGTACATCATGGCGAATCGCTCGGCGATCGGCCCGTAGAAGACCATGGCGATCACGATCCCGAGACTCAGCCACGGCCCGAACCACACCGCGCGGCTCCGCTTGCGAACCAACCAGAGGATCACCGCCAACACCGCCAGCGGACACGCCATGAAAAACCCGATCACCACCACCGTCCACCCCGCCACCGCGCCGGCGGCGGCCATCAGGTGGACGTCCCCCATGCCGAAGGCCTCCTTGCCCAGGGCGAGCGTGAAGAGGATCCGCACGCCCCAACCGATCGCACCGGCCACGACGAAGCCCGACAGCGCCGTCGTCAGCCCCAAGACCGGCCGCCACGAACCGCCGAACGGTGCCCAGCCCATCGCCGCATGCCACCCATTCGAGAACGAATCGAAGTTCGCGACCAGTAGGGTTGCGCCCACACCAAGGATGATCGCCGGGGCCAACCAGACCAGCTCACCCAAGGCCTCGCGACGCGCGAGGGGCCCTTCGTCGTCGATGGCCTCGACGATCTCGACGTCCGCTTCCGTCGGGCTCATGCCGACGATCACCAGCACCAGGAAGCAGGCCGTTACCACGGCGGCCGCGCGCACCCCGAAGCTCTCGATCTCGCCGACGCGGCCGGCATCGATAGCGACCATCGCCAGCCAGGCCAAGATCAACAACCCAATCAACCACGCGACGGCGGTGGACGGTGGGCGCTTCGGCGGGCGCTTCGGCGGCCGCTTCCTCGCCGTTCGCACCGGCTCCTCGGGGAGCGCGAGGAGTTCGTCCTCAATCGGCTCGCGCCGCCCCCAGATCAGGATCGAAGCCACAAGTCCGACGCCGGCGCCCACCGAAAACGCCGCCGTGCCCGCCCAGGGTCGGGGAAAGTCCATGCTGGTCTCGGGTGTCCAGAAGGTGTGAGCGCCGATCCCGACAACGAAAACGATGTACGTGATCGACACGTCGATCCAGTAGCCGTCGATGTCGATGGCCGACGTCGCGACGAGCGCGGCCACCAGGACGAGATGCGCGAGAAAGACCGGCCAGTCGCTGCCCATCGACGCGAAGCCCGCCCGCGTCGGGCCGAGAAAGCAGGCGTCGTACATCAGCAGGAACAGCAGGACCGTGATCCCCTCGACCAACGGATAGCGCGGCGCGATCGCCATGCCACAATGCCGACATCGTCCCCGCAAGGCCAGGTAGCTCGCGATCGGGAGATTGTCGTACCAGGCGATGGTGGTCCCACAGCCGGGGCAGAACGACCGCGCAGGCCGCGCTACGGAGAGGTCGTGCGTCAACCGGTAGATCACGACATTGAGGAAACTGCCGACACACGCCGCCAGCAGTGCCACCGCAATCAGCCAGAACCATTGGAGTGGGATCAAGGATCTCGCCCTCGCGCCGCCGATAGGGAATGCACATCGTCACCCGGTGCAAGGCGGGAAGCCCTGAGCATCAGGCGACGTACCACAATTCCTTGTGCTGCCGCACCATGGTATTCACCGTCAGGAATGAGGCAACGGACTGCCGCTCACGAATCCTCGGTGACGTCCGTTTCAGAGCCGGCCTGTCCTCAGGCCGGTCAACGTCCATTGCCGAGAAAGCCTGACCGGGCCGGGGACGGCTCGTTGTTCTACACATCTTTGGCCACTCGAGCCGGAGAACCGGGATACGGTGGTTTCTCGTAGCTCGACGCCCCGCTCTTCTCCCCGTGAAAGGGGGACTCTAAGGACGTATGTAGAAGACCGGGCCGAGAACGGCCCGGCTCTGAAAAAGACGGTCGCACGATCAAATCTGCCAATGGTTGCCCTGACGTAGCGACCTTCTTGCACGGATGGATTTGTGTCCCAACCTTCACCGCCGCTTGTCGGACAGTAGTGCTTAACTGTACCGACGGCGGAAACCGCACTCAACCCGTTGTTCACAGAACTGCCGATGCATCCGTGCGGACCAGGGGAGCAACCAGTCCTTCCGACGGGGCGCTTCGGAAGCGGAGCGTGGTGACTTCGGAAAAGGAATCAGTCCCCGGGTTTTCAACCCCTGCCTTTGCAGCGCCCCGCCCGTCCGCTATCCTGCCTCCGCGCCAAGGAGGACAGAACGGGACGAGCCAAGGGGACTGGCTGCTTCCGCGAAAACTCCGTTCCATCGCTACTCCCCGCGAGGCTGTGGGAGAAGTTCCCCGGGCGCCACATAGGAGCACACCCATGGCGGACAAGGTCAAGATCGGCATCATCGGTTGCGGGCAGATCGCCAAGATCCACCTCGGCCACTACGACAAGATCCCCGAGGCGGAGATCGTCGCCCTGTGCGACATCCGCGAGGACGAGGCCCGACAGATCGCCGACAAGCGTTGCATCAAGCACGTGCTCACCGACTATAAGGAGCTGCTGGAGATGGACGAGATCGAGGCGGTCGACGTCTGCCTGCACAACCGCCTGCACGCCCCGGTCACCATCGACGCCCTCCGCGCCGGCAAGAACGTCTACTGCGAAAAGCCCATGGCCAGCACCTACGCCGAGGCCAAACAAATGTACGAGGTCGCGCAGGAGACCGGCCGGAAGCTCGCCGTCCAGTTCTTCAGCCTGTACGACCCGGCCACCCGCGCGGCCAAGAAGCTCATCGACGACGGCAGGCTCGGACGGGTCTACTACGCCAAGGCCCGGCACTACCGTCGCCGCGGCCGACCGTTCGTCGACGGCTACGGCACCGCTCAGTTCGTCGACAGCGAAACGTCGGCCGGCGGTGCCCTCATCGATATGTGCGTCTACCACACGGCGCGGATGGTCTACCTGCTCGGCAACCCCGAGCTGCGGACCGTCTCCGGCTGCACCTTCCAAGAGCTGGACATGTACGAGGACCGCCGCAAGAGCAGCGGCTACGACGTCGAGGAGTTTGGCCTCGGATTCATTCGCTTCGCCGGCGGCGTGAACCTCTTCGTCGAGGAGGCCTGGGCGGTGCACCAGCCCAGCGGCCAGAGCCACCAGATCTTCGGCAGCGAGGGAGGCATCCAGTTCGAGCCGTTCACCTTCTACACCACGATCAGCGACATCGAGTTCGACGGCCGCGCCGACCTGGAGGCGACCGATTGGCGCTGGCACCAGTGCATTCCGGGCACACGCGACCACGACGGCTCCCAGCGCCACTGGGTCTCGGCCCTGCTCGGGCGGTGTGAGCTGACCGACTCGGCGGGCGTGGCGCTGAAGACCAGCATGATCCTCGAGGGGATCTACAAGTCGCAGCAGCACGGCCGCGAAGTCACCGCCGAGGAGATCGAGCAAGGAACCTGACCCGCCGCGCGGTGGTCTTCCCATGTGTGTGTCTCATCAGGTTTTGCACAAGTTGGTTGTGTCCTGCATTCAGAGCCGGGCTGGTTGCCGCGGCGTAGCCTCAGTAAGGCCGGACTCGTCAGGGCGAAGCCCTGTCTTCGACCCTGACCCCTCGACCCTGCTATCGCTGTCCCCCTTCTCCCATTGGGGCGATCACCCACACCCGGCAAGCAGGAGCCTGCGCACAATGGACCCCAACCAGCCCGCACCCGACGCCAAGAAGCTCCGCCCATCGATCGAACAGACCCTCGCCGCCAGGATCCCCGACAGACCGAGACACTCCGGGACGCCCCATCAATCCGCGACAACGTGGGACATCCCGGGACGCACCGTCTCTCACCGCTCAGAAACCGAGACATCCCGGGGCAACCCGAAGCGCAGGAATATAAAATATAAAGGAGTTAGAAATCAGTCAATGTGAGCCGCCAGTGGAATCCCATACCAATCCCAATTCGACATCCCGCCGCGCAGGTGCCACGCCAAGCTACTTCCGCGGGGCGATCTCAACCTGTCCTTCGTCGAGCGGGCGCGTAAGCTCGACGCGGATCGGCGTCGGCCCGGGCTCCGCCGTTGCCGGCGGATGGATCATCACGCCGATCTTCCGTGGCTGCCCCGCACCTTCCTGCAAAGGAAACATCGGCGCAGGCTCGACGGCGTAGTCGTCCGGCAGGTCCACGCGCAGCCGCCACGCCTCGCCCTTCGGCGCAGGACCGGTGACGTCGATATGCCCCAGGGCGGGCTCACCCGCGGCCGTCTTCTGCGTCTGCACCTTGAGCGCGGCCTCGAAGGCCGCAGCCTTCGGCGCGGGTGTATCCGGCGCCTTCCGCGGACGCAGCAGGCGCCTCCCCCTGCCTCGTTGCTCGTCGGCGTCCTTGCACGGAATGACCTCGAGCGCCAGCACGCTCCGAGGGGGAATCGACTTGACGTGATACCGCTTGTCCGCCCGAAGCACGATGGGCGGGTGATGCAGGCCCCTTTCCGTCCGTTCGCACCAGAGCGCATGTTCGCCCATCTGCCCCACCGCCTCGGCCGACGGACGGAAGGCGAACGCATGCGGCTGCGTGTCGTAGTTCGTGAAGATCAGCCCGATGTGGCCGTCCGGCGCCCTCCAGCACGCGCCCGCGACGGCGGGCCACGTCACCGTGTGCTCGAACTTCTTATGGCCGAACCACTCGGCCGTCACCGTCTCCTCGCACGTGATGGTCGGCTTGCGGAGCATTTGCCCGTAGCCGAGGAACTTGGACGCCAGCACCCGCGCCTTGGCCAGCCGGCGGAAGTAGACGCCTTTGTCCTTGTGTTGCGGCTCGAGGTAGAACGGCGCCATCCAGCCGAGCTGCGTGCCCCAGAGGAAATCCCGCCCGACCTTCATCGCGAAGGCCATCGCGCTGTCGGCGACGTTGACCCGGTTGGCAAAGTGCACGCGCATCCCGCCGTACACGGCCGCGTTGATGGGGATCATCTCCGGCCGGCGCGGGTTCCAGACGAGGAACGCGTCGATGTTCTGCGCGTAGCACTCGGCGTTGTTCTCCGTCGTGAAGAACACGTCGGGACCCTTCTTCGCGCCGATCGCCTGCACGCGGTCCATGAGCTTCCAGTAAGCCGGACACCACCACGAGCCTCCGCCAAGCGGGTGCCCGTGCGAGGCGTCCATGCAGAGCCGCGGACCGGCCGCCGCGATCTGATCCAGGTAGACGGCGTTCACGCCCACGTCGTTGACGAGCCAATCGACGATCTCGCAGACCTTGTCCTGCCAGACGTCCGTGGTCGGGCACATCGGCACGAGCTTCTCGCCCGAGCCGTAGACCTCGACGTACGGCTTGCCGTCGATGTCCTTCGTGCAGGCGGGCTTGGCGACCGTCTCGAAGTCCTTCGTGTCGACGTCCCACAGCCGGCCGTTGATGTAGGGCATGACATAGATGCCGCGGGCCTTGAGCTTGGCGACGGCCTCGGGCACGCCGTCCTTCGTCGGCTTGTAGTGCGGGTAGTCGTCGTCGAAGGGGATCTTGTGCCAGTTGTACCAGTGGATGCCGATGGGCACGCCGAGGAACTCCTGCGCGGCGATCGCCTTCGGCACGACGTCTTCGGGCCCGCCGTTGAGCAGCAGCCAGCACAGCCCGTCGCGGAGCTTCTTCGGAATGTCGTCGCGCCGGTGCAAGGCCCCTCGCTTCATCCACTCTTGCATGAGCGCCCATCGGCGATAGACCCGCGCGGCGTCGAACCAGTCGCCTTCGATCGGGCCAAACGACACGGTATGGCCGAGGTCGAAGTCGGCCCCCGGCTTGCCCATGTCCGGCGGCGGGAAGCGGAACGTGAACTCGCCGCCGGCGTGGAGGTGGAAGTGCTTCGTCCGCCCGTGCAGCTCGTGGTCCGCCAGATACAACGTGCACGGACCGTCGGTGACGGACAGATACGCCATCGGCCAATTGCTCGACGGGTAGAAGCCGCCCTGGCCGCCGGAGAACGACCGCGACAGAATCCCCCAATTTCCCCGCGGCACGGCCACATCGACCGCGCCCGGCCTGCCAAGCGGCGAGAGGATCGGGAACTCGACCTCCCACAGCGTCGCGTCGGTGAGTTGGTTGTCGATCTTGAGGTTCGCGCGGAGGCGCGGGTCGTCGCGGGACAACTCGAAGTGCACGCTCGCCGCGACCGCCCCCTTGCGATTCGGCGGCGTCGTTGCCGGCCAGTTGAGTTTCAGCACCGCGCTTTCGATCCCGGCGGCCTTGCCCGATGCGCCCTTTGCCGGCGTGGAATCGACGGTGATCTTGGGCTTGGTCTCGCCGACGATCCGCGAGTCGGTCGTCGCGATCTTGCCGTCGGGAAGCCGCAGCTTGAGCCGCCAGAGCGGCACGTCCTTGGTTTGACCCCGTGCGATGAAGTCCACGCCGTGGGTCAGATCGAGGATCTCGGTGATCCGCCCGCCCTTGGTCAGGTCGAACCGGTAGATCGCGTGACGGTTGCCGATCCATAGCGAATCGTCCGACGCGCGCAGGTCGACGGAGTCCACCCGTTCGCCCTGGCCCTCTGCTGGCGTCATGGACGCCCCGCCGAATGCTTGGGCGGTCTTTGTCACGGCGTAGACGTCGTCGAGCGAGAGCTTCGTCGGATCGCGTCGTAGCAGTCGCAGCCACATCGCCCGCTCATAGCGCTTCTCGAGGGGGGCCTTGGGATCGTCTGGCATGAACGCGACCTTCGCGCGCGCGGTCTGGAGCGCGTCGAGCTTGCGGATCGTCGCCTTCGGCGGATGCGTCACGCGCTCGCACCAATGCTGCATCACGCGGTGTGGCTGCTTCGGGCCGATGTAGATCCACCCGGCGAACTCGTGCGTCTTTGTGGTCCAACGCACCACCGGAAACTGGAAATAGCTGCAGTAGCCGTGGGGATCGTCGTACCCGATGAGGGTACCTTTCGTGAGCAGGCCGATGGCGTCCTGGCCGTTGCTCATCACGCCCCAACGGGGGACGGTTTGGCCCTTCTTGCTGCCCGTGTATCGGCCGCTGCGATCCGGGCCCGCCATCCATTGCGGGAACTCCGTCCCCTTCGTGCTGAGCTGGAGGAAGTGCAGCTCGTCCCACGCCTCGGGCTTGTCTTGGACGACCTCCGCGCGGACGTGGATCAGCGGCGAGCCGGCGCGATACTCGTACCAGTACGTCGCCCGGGCGTTGGCCGCCGTCGGCTTGCCGCCCTGACGGTAGTGCGTCACGACCTTCACGACGGCACGCAAGGGGCCCTGCGAAACGATCATCGCCTGCGATTCGGCGTCGGCGCGGAGCAGGTGGAAGGCCCGCGGCTCCTTCCGGTAGAGCCGGTCGTCGAAGTAGAAACGGTCCGTCTTCGTCCCGGTGTGGACGAACGTGATCTCCTTGGGGAACCCGCCGCCGGCCTCGATCTGGCCGACGCGGAAGAACTGGTTGGCGACGCGGACGCCCTCGGCGTCGCGCTCCGTATGCAGCGTGTCAAACGATCGCGCCGACGGGACGGCCACGTCGTGCTCTTTGGCGACGGCCTCCGGTCCGTCGGCGAAAAGCAGGAACCTCCGCTTGGCTCGGGGTTTCGTCGCGCCCGCCAACGGCAACCACAGGCGTGTCTTTCCGTCCGCCCGCTCGATCTGCATGCCGACGCGCGCGACCGCTTGTCCCGTCTCGTCCAGTTCCACGAGGCGGACGGTCTTCGCCTTCTCTTCGTTTGGCGCAAGCTCCGGCGGCAGCCCGACGGAGGCCAATGCCTGGAACTGCCACGCCGGACCGTTGACGACCTCGACGGCGTAGGCGGCCTTGTGGTCGGGCCAGAGCATGTCGGAGTGGGCGTGGGCGATCGAATCTTCCGGCCCTGCCGCGAAGGCGGCCGGGGCGCATACGATGAACAGCGTGAAGATCGTTACCGGGGACATTCGCATGGTCGGCTCTCCCAGGAAGTGTGAAGGTATTGGTGAGTGCCCTACCTCTTCGTGGGTGGCCCACCTCTTCAGAGGTGGGGAACACGAATTCGATTGGAGATTCTCGTACCCCTGGCTAAAGCCGTGTACCTGTCTAGGGGGACCTCGTGCGGCGCGTGACCCGTCGCACACCTTGTGTGCCACTGCTGTGTCAGCCGTGCTGCACCGGAAGCCATCGATTGGTGCTGCTCAATCGAGCACTGGCACCCGGCGAGGACCGTGGCGCGGGTACGCTCTTGGCCGAAACCTTCTGCCCGGGCGGCCGACGCGAAACAGGTACGAGGCCGGGCTACCCGTCTCATTCCGACCGCTATCCGCCGAAGGACTCCTCGCTGACGATCTCGCTGAGCGACTTGCGTTTGGCCGTCGCGGAGAACGCGTCCGCTTTGAGCGGGTGTCCTATTGGGATGAGCATGATCACGCGGTGCGTGTCGGGGACCTCGAGGAATTCGCTGACGGCGTCGTGGTCGAATGCGCCGACCCAACACGTCGCCAATCCCTCGTCCCGGGCGGCCAGCGTCAGGTGGTCGATCGCGATCGCCGCGTCCACGAGGAACATGTTCGGCCCGATCCAGCTGTGCTTGCTCGTATAGCACTTCCCGCAGGCGGCGATCACGATCGGGGCCTCGCCGACGAAGCTCTGTCCGCCCGCGATCCCCGCGAGCTTCGCGCGGCGTGCGGCGTCTTGAACCACGACGAAATGCCACGGCTGTGTGTTGTTCGCCGATGGCGCCAGGCGGGCCGCGTCCAATACGCGCTGCAACGTCGCGTCGTCCACGGGCCGATCCGAATAGTTGCGAATGCTCCTGCGGGTCTTGATGACGTCGGTGAACTCCATGGCGTCGACCTCCTATCTACTCGGGGAAGGGGGCGGTGCGAATGCGCCCGCACCGATTGGATGCCGCTATGCGGCCATCAGCATGTCCTCCAGCCGGGCCCGTCGTCAAGCCTCTTCGCCCGACGCCAGACGGGTACAAGGCGTCGCACTCCATACGGGTGCTGAAACCGCCTCGCGCCATATTGTGCCTCGCTGGACGCCATGGGCGCGAGTCGCGATGATTGGGGCATGCCCACATGGCCGTTTGTCCATCCATGGATCGCGGCGTCCGCGGCGGTGCTCGCAGCCGTCCCGATCGTCATCCACATCCTCAACCGCAGGCGATATCGGCGAATTCGATGGGCGGCGATGGATTGGCTCCAGGCCGCACAACGCAAGAGCGCCCGACGCGTGCGTATCGAGCAGCTGCTGTTGTTGGCCATTCGCGCCCTGGTGATGATCCTGATCGCATTGGCCGTGGCTCGACCCCTATTGAGCCCCGCAGCGGCCGGGATCGGCCAAGCCAGCCGCCACCTGGTCATCGTTCTCGACGATTCCTACTCCATGGGCATGGCCGACGACGACGGCGAGACGGTCTTCGCGCGGGCCAAACAGGCCGCCCGGGACCTGCTGGAGTCCCTCGGCCGCGACGACGCGGTCAGCCTGATTCTGGCATCCCACCCCGCGCAAGCCTTGATCGAGGCGCCCAGCTACGATCGAGAGGCCACCATGCAGGCCCTGGCTCGCTGCGAGCGATCCGATGCGGCGACCGATCTCCCCGGAGCGCTCCGGTTGGCGGAGCGGCTCCTCGCTGAATCCGACCTTCCGCCTTCGAACCGCGTGGCCTACGTCCTCACGGACGGGACCGCCACAGCCTGGACCGAGCCCACGCGAACGGGGGAAGGGACCGTCAAGGATATCGCCAAGAGGGTGGCCGATGCGGCGAATCTGGTGATCGTCGATCTGGGCCCGGAGGCCCGAAGCAACCTGGCCGTCACCTCCCTCGAGCTGGCCGCTCCCGTCCTGTCGGCGGAATGGCCCGTCACGCTCCTGGCCGAGGTCGCCAACCACGCCCGAACCGCGCTGCGCGACGCCCGCCTGCAGATCGCCTTGAACGGCGAGGTCCTCCGTGCCGTGCCCCTTCCGGAGGTCCCACCCGGTTCGACGAAGCAGGCGCGTCTGTCGCTCGCGCTCCCGGAGGCCGGACATCATCGGATCGAGGTCCGGCTCACCGGCGCCGCCGAGGACGTCCTGCCGTTGGACGACGTCCGCAGACTCGCGTTGACCGTTCGAGCGCGAACGCCGGCACTCCTGGTCGACGGCCGGCCCGCGGCGGATCGGTTCGCCGGGCATACCGGCTACCTCGCCACCGCGCTGGCGCCGAGGACAGGACCGACCGATCCGGTCCTCATCCGTCCGCGTATCGTCACGCCGAGCGAGCTGCCCAGTGAGCCGCTGGAGGAATACGCCGCAGTCGCCCTGTGCAACGTCCGACAGCTCGGCCCTTCCGGCTGGGAGCGAATCGAGCGCTACGTTCGCGGCGGCGGTGGGGTGCTCATCACGATGGGCGATCAGATCAGCACGGAGGATTACAACCGGTTCGGCTTTGCCGACGGGCGAGGCGTCCTCCCCGCTCGCATCAACGGCTTCGCCGGCGAGGCCGACGACCACGAACAGTTCGTCCGGATCCAGGCCGAGGACCTGATTCATCCGATCGTCGCGGAATTCGCCGGACAGCCCCGGAGCGGGCTCTTCCTGGCCCGTTTCCGCCGACACGCCCGCCTGGTCCCCGAAGAGGCGGAAGACGCATCGACCGTTCTCCGGTTCGACAACGCCGACCCCGCCCTGGTGGTCGGAGGTCTCGGCGAGGGACGGGTCGCGATGGCGGCCTTCACGGCGAACATGGACTGGACCAACCTGCCCGGCAAGGGCGACTAAGTCTCGCTCGTGCTGAACACGTTCGC
>CAZKCX010000161.1:0-11612 GCA_964550865.1 uncultured Planctomycetales bacterium | reverse complement strand
GACCCCGGTCCTCGCCTTGCCCGTCCTGCTCGTCGTCGAGTCGGTATTCCCCGGCGGGGGTGAGCAGCCGGCGGACGTTCATGCGGTTCTCGGTGAGCGTGCCGGTCTTGTCGGTGAAGATCGTTCCGGTGGCGCCCAGCGTCTCGACGGCCGGCAGGCGGTTGATGATCGCCCGGCTCTTGGCCATCAGCCACATCCCGCGCGCGAGGGCGAGATTGGCCACGATGGGCAGGGCCTCCGGGACCGCCGCCACCCCGAGCGCGATGGAGGTCTTGATGATGAGGAGCGTCGGCTGGTCCGCCCATACCCCGGCGGCGGCGATGAGGGCTGCGAGCCCCAGCGTGATCCAGGCCAAGCGCGCCCCGAGCCGCTCCAGGCGATGCTCTAACGGTGTCCGTTCGTCCTCGACGCCCTGTGCCAACTCGGAGATCCGCCCGATCTCGGTGTCCATCCCGGTGGCGACGACGACAGCCTCGGCGGAGCCTTCGCTGAGCGTCGTGCCCTTGAAGAGCATGTCGCTTCGTTCCGCGAGAGGGGCATCGCCCTCGACCGGATCGGTCCGTTTGCCTACCGACTCGGATTCGCCCGTGAGGGGCGACTCGTCGACGCGGAGGTTGTTGGCCTCGAACAGGCGGAGGTCGGCCGGCGTGACGTCACCCGCCTCCAGAAGGACGATGTCGCCGGGAACCAACTGCTCCACCTCGAGGTCGCGTTCTTGCCCGTCCCTTCGGACACGGGCGCGGGGCTGGGCGGTCTCGCGCAGGGCCTGCATCGAGCGCGTGGCCCGCCATTCACTCATAAAGGCGATGACGCCGTTGATCGTGATCACGGCCAGAATCGCGATTCCTTCGATCACCTCTCCGAACGCCAAGGCCAAGAATCCGGCGGCGGCGAGGATGAGCACCACGACGGTCTTGAACTGATCGAGCAGGATCTGCCAGCTTCGCCGTCCCTGCACCTTTCGTAGCCGGTTCGAACCGTACCGGTCGAGCCGCCTCGAGGCCTCCGAGTCCGTCAGGCCTTCTTGGGCGTTGGCGTTCAAGCGGTCGAGCGTCTCGTCGACGGAGAGCGACCAGGGCTCAGGGACTACGGCTTGGTCATCGGGCGGCACAGAGCCATACCTCCGTGTTTCTATGGTTGGCGAAGGCAACCTTGCCCCCCGTTGGCGAACGGGGAAGCGGGCGGCGAGCCCACGACGAATCGTTCGCCATGGGGATGGAAGCGATTCGCCGGCCTCCGCCGCTTGGTTTGTGTGTTAGATGACGTTATGACGCCCCCCGCCCAGGGTGGGCCGCCAGACGGTGCCGATTGAGGGAACCTTCATGTTGAATTAAGCGGTTCTTCATGCGCATCCATCATAATGCATGGGTGCGTGGCCCGCGTGTTTGGTAGCGCCCGGGGCGGCGGTCGTTCGAAAGGGCGCTGCCCCGCGGTAGGTGTTCGAACCGCACAAGCTCAACCCAGGAGAACAGATCCGTGGAACTCGTCGATCGGCTGCGCGAACTGGCGCGAAACCTGTATTGGACATGGCATCCGGAACTCATCGGCATCTTCCGCGATCTCGACCACGAGCTCTGGCGGGAAGTCAACCACAATCCGGTCGAGTTCCTCTCGCGGCTCTCGTCGGACCTCGTGGAGGAGCGGGCCTCGCAGCTTGCCCTCGAGGCCCGCATCAGCCAGGCCTTTCACCAGATGCACGACTATCTCGAGGCGCAGGGCACGTGGGGCGCCTGGCATGCCGGCCCGTTGCGGGCCCGCCCGGTGGCCTACTTCTCGGCGGAGTTCGGCCTGCATGAGTCGCTTCCCCTCTACTCGGGGGGGCTTGGGGTGCTGGCAGGCGATCACCTCAAGAGCGCGTCGGACCTGGACGTGCCGCTGGTCGCCGTGGGTCTCTTTTATGCGCAGGGCTACTTCAGCCAGCGGCTGGATGAGAGCGGATGGCAGCACGAGGAGTACGCCTTCTCCGAGGTGGACAAGCTCCCGTTAGACCGGGCGATGGACGACGACGGACGGCAGATCAGCGTCGGCGTGCCCACGCGCTCGTCGGAGATCCGCGCG
Organism: uncultured Planctomycetales bacterium; assembly: GCA_964550865.1. Taxonomy (GTDB): domain Bacteria; phylum Planctomycetota; class Phycisphaerae; order UBA1845; family JAFGLZ01; genus JAFGLZ01. Next base: position 9,554 of record CAZKCX010000161.1, on the reverse strand, counting down.
CAGATCTGGACGGCCCAGGTCGGCCGAAGCCGCCTGATCCTCCTGGACACGAACGTCGACGGGAACAACGACGAGGACCGCGGACTGACCTCGCAGCTCTACGGGGGCGATCAGCGCGTGCGGATTCGGCAGGAGCTGGTCCTCGGCGTCGGCGGCTTTCGCGCCCTGCAGGCCATGGGGATCTTCCCCGGCGTGATCCACATGAACGAGGGGCACAGCGCGTTCGTCGCGCTGGAGTTGGCGCGAACGCTCATGGAGCGGGACGGGCGGTCCTTCGAGGACGTTCGCGAGCAGACCGAGACGATGTCCGTCTTTACCACGCATACGCCCGTCGAGGCCGGCCATGACCGCTTCCCGGCCGATCTCGTCGAGGAGACGCTCGGCCCCTTGCGCGAGCAGCTGGGGATATCGCAGGACACATGCCTGGCGCTCGGCCGCGTCCAGTGGGACAACCAGGACGAGCCGTTCTGCATGACGGTGCTGGGGCTGCGCATGGCGCAGTGGCGAAACGCCGTTTCCGCCAGACACGCTCGCGTGAGCCGGGCCATGTGGCAGGACATCTGGCCGGCGTTGCCGCTCGACATCGTTCCGATCGGACACATCACGAACGGGGTTCACGTGGCCTCCTGGCTGGGCCTGCCGATGGTCCCGCTGTACGAGCGGGTTCTCGGCGCGGATTGGCAGGAGCGGATGCACGAGTCCGAGACGTGGGCGGCGATCGACGAGCTCGACGACGCGGAGTTCTGGGAGCAGCACCAGATCCTCAAGGCGCACCTGATCGATTACGTATGTCGGTCCTTGCAGCTTCAGTGCAAGCGTCGGGCGAAGGACGATTCGCAACCGGAGCAGCCGCCGGGGCTCGACCCGGATACGCTGACGATCGGCTTCGCGCGTCGATTCGCTTCCTACAAGCGGGCGGATCTGCTGCTCCAGGATCCCGACCGACTGGCCGACCTCGTGAACAATCCGGAGCGACCGATCCAGATCCTCTACGCGGGCAAGGCACACCCGGGCAACGAGGCGGGCAAGCGGCTGATCCAGCGCATCTTCGAGCTCATGCACGAGGATCGCTTCCGGGGCAAGATCCTCTTTCTCGAAGACCACGACATGAACGTCGGTCGGCACCTCGTGCAGGGGGCCGATGTCTGGCTGAACACCCCGCGCCGCCCCCGCGAGGCCTGCGGCACGAGCGGCCAGAAGGCCGTGCTGAACGGCGGTCTGAACCTCTCCGTCCTCGATGGCTGGTGGGCCGAGGCCTACGACGGCTCGAACGGCTTCGCGATCGGCCGAGGGGGCGAGCACGTCGACAACGATCGGCAAGATCGACTGGACGCCGACGCCCTGTACAACGTCCTCGGGAACCAGGTCGTTCCGCTCTACTACGATCGCAACGACAAGGGCGTGCCGTGGGGTTGGGTCCGGATGCAGAAGAACGCGATTCGAAGCCTGGCGTGGCGATTCAGCTCCCGACGGATGCTCCGGGACTATGCGATCCGTTGCTATCTGCCCGCGGCCGGTGCGGCGACGAGCGCGTCGCTGTAATGCGTGGGCGGCGATCCGGAGGCAAGGCTAGCGGAGCACCTCTTCCAGACCGTCGTAGGCCAATCGCGCCGCCACGCCCCGCTCGTCGCCCCAGCGACGGATCGTCGCGCCGATCGTTCGCTCGTCCCCGTCGAGAATCTGGCTGCCGCAGTCGACCATGACGCGACCGCCGCGGTACTCGACCAACAATGACGCGTGGCGTCGATGGCGGCGGGTCCGCGTATCGACCTCGCCCCGGGTGCCGAGGAATGTCAGCTTCATTCGGGTCTCCGGATCCGATGGTGCCGGCGAACCGCGATGGGCGGTGGCAGAGCGGTTCACGACCACGGAGATTCTCCTTATGAATCAACAGATGGTGTGACGGTTGTTGGATCTTCCTTTGGGGTTTCGGTGCGGTGCGGGAGGTTTCCGGAACGCCCGTGCTACGGGCAGTCCGACCCGGGGCAACAACGGGGGCGGGCCGCGGCATCGATTCGGTAGGTGCCGGCACTCCATAGGCGGGGTCCTGATCGGGCCCAGGGGACCGCCCTGGGGTCGCAAGACGCGGCATCGGGCGGATGAAAGAACGCTAAGTTGAAACCGGGCGGCCCCCGGGTAGACTCATTCGGAGCGAGTGGGCGCGTTTCGTGAAACGGGGAGTCACGACACGGACATCTTGTCTGCCGCACGATAGGCCGCGGGAGATCCGCCCCTACCGCACAAGACCTCGGGGGAGAGGGAGAAGGAGAGGGCATGTCTGAACCTCCATCGGCGACCTCGGAACGCGCAGAGACCGGCATCAAGGGGCTCGACTACGCCCTCCGTGGCGGGCTCCCAAAGAACCGCACGTATCTCGTCCACGGCGTTCTCTACCTCCAGCAGGAGGCCCCCGGCTACGGCCCCGTGCGACGGCGGCTCGAGGTCACTAAGATGCGGGGGCTGGCCTACCTCGCGGGGCTGCACGATCTGCGGATCCGAACCGGCGGGCTGGAGGTATATCCCCGCCTGGAGATGGGTGAGTCCACGTGCCAGACGAACGGCGAGATGGTCTCGAGCGGCTATCGTGGGCTGGACACGCTGCTGGGCGGCGGCATGGAATACGGCACCGCTTGCCTGATCACCGGGACCACCGGCGCCGGCAAGAGCACGGTTGCCTGCGCCTATGTCCAAGCGGCCGCCGAGCGCGGGACCCGAGCCGCGGTCTACTGCTTCGACGAGCGGCGAGAGACGTTCCTGCGGCGCGCCGTCGGATTGGGCATGACCATGTCGGCGCACATCGAGGCCGGGCTGGTGCACCTCGAGCAGATCGACGTCGGCCAGCTCACGCCCAACGAGTTCGCCCAGACGCTTCGACACGCCGTCGCCAACGAGGGCATCCGGATGGTCGTCATCGACAGCCTGACGGGCTATGCCCATGCGATGGGCGGTGAGCTCGAATTGGAGCGACAACTGCACGAGGTGCTGAGCTACCTCAGCGCGGCCGGCGTCTTGACGCTCATGATCGTGACGACGCACGGCATGGTCGGGACGGGGGATGCCGACGTCGACGCCAGCTACCTGGCCGACACGGTCGTGCTCGTTCGGCACTTCGAGACCATGGGTGCCCTGCGGCGGTGCATCTCGGTCGTGAAGAAACGTCACGGCAACCACGAGAAGACGATCCGCGAGCTCACGTTCACGCCGGACGGGATTCGGCTCGGATCGCCCTTGGAGGAGTTCACGGGCGTGATGACGGGCGTGCCGCAGTTCCTGGGTTCGCAGGAGGACCTGCTCAGACTCGGCAAGGCGGGCGAGCGGAATGGCACATGACTCCGACAGCTCATCCGACCGGGAGATGCCGGTGCTGCTGCTGGCCCCCTCCGGTCGCGATGCCCGGTTGGTCGCGGAAGCCTTGGACGAAGAGGGCATTCGGGTCGAGCAGTGCGCTTCGTTGAAGGACGTCGTCCGGCGGGTTTCGAACGGCTTTCCCGTGGGAGCGGCCGTCATCGCCGACGAGGCCGTCTCACCCGACGGGGTGAAGCGCTTGAACGACGCCCTCGATGCCCAACCGGCCTGGTCGGACGTCCCCGTGATCCTGCTGGCGCGGCGACGGGGTCGCACGAATCTGCTCGCCTCCCTCGCCGCCCGCCGGAGCGCCTGGTGGCTGAGCCGACCGATGCGCCTCGCGACGTTCCGCAGCGCCGTGCACTCCGCGCTCGTCTATCGCAACCGGCAATACGAACTGAGGGATTCGCTGCACAGGCTTCGCGAGGTCAACGAGCGTCTGGAGGAGCGGATACGCGAGCTCGGGCGTCTGGCCCGTCAGCTTACCCACGCCGAGGAGCGAGAGCGGCGGCGGTTGGCCGACATCCTGCACGAGGACCTTCAGCAGATCCTCGTGGCCGTCAACTATCATGTGCACCTGCTGCCCGATGTTCCTCCGAAAAAGCCCGGCGGACCGGACATCGTCAGCGAGCTGCGCAAGATGGTCGGCGAGGCCATCGAGAAGGCCCGCACCCTTTCGCATGATTTGAGCCCGCCGATCCTGCATCACAGCGGCCTGGTGCCGGCGCTGCATTGGCTCGGCGAGCAAATGGGCAAGGCGCACGGGCTCGAGGTTCGCGTGCAGGCGGAAGAGGAGGACGAGCCCGCCGACGAGGCCCTCGCAACGCTCCTGTTTCGCGCGGCGCAGGAGCTGCTGTTCAACGTCGTCAAGCACGCCGGCGTCGAGCAGGCGGACGTTCGCCTCCGGCGCAGCGGCCACGATCTGCACCTCGTCGTCGAGGACCGAGGCATAGGGTTTGATCCCGGCGCTCTTGAGGGTGTGCGCGATGCCGACATCGGCATGGGGCTCTTCAGCGTTCGCGAGCGGATGGATCTCTTCGGCGGTCGGCTGGACGTGGACAGCGTCCCGGGTCGGGGCAGTCGGTTCGAGATCGCAGCGCCCGCCAAGGCGGCGGCCGAGGCGGACCGGTCCGGCGCCGCCGCGCGTCGCGGGACGCAGCCCTCGCCCGATGAGACCGGGGAATCGGATGAGAGGCTCCGCGTGCTCCTGGCCGACGACCACAAGGTGCTTCGCGAAGGGCTCCGGCTCCTGCTTAGTCAGCAGCCGGAGATCGAGATCGTCGGCGAGGTCGACAGCGGGCTCGATGCCGTGCGGAGCGCCGAGAGGCTCTGTCCCGATCTCATCCTGATGGACGTGAGCATGCCCGACATGGACGGCATCGAGGCCACGCGCCGGATCAAGGCGTCTTGCCCGGGGACGCGCATCATCGGGCTGTCGATGCACGCGGAGTCCTCGGTGGCCAAGCGGATGCTCGAGGCGGGCGCCGAGGCGCACGTGACCAAGAGCGATCACAGCGATCGGCTGATTGAGACCGTCCTGGGCAAGAGCCCTCCGCCTTCCGGGCCCGCCGGTCGCCTCGTATAGACCTTGGCGGATGTGGAGCCCGCTGAGAATCCGATTGTCCACGTGAGCCGGGCGCAGGGAGCTGTGGGTTTCGTCTTCCGGGATTCTTTGCGAGGAGACAAGACGCGGAGCAGCCCCATGCAACGTCTGATCCTTGTACGGCACGGCTTTCCCGATCACATGGTCAAGGGCCAGACCGGCGGCTGGACGGACTCGCACCTGACCGATCTCGGCCGGCAACAGGCAGAGGCGACGGGCCGACGGGTCGCCGAGCTGCTCGCGGATTGCGAGCACGTCTTCTTCAGTAGCGACCTTTCCCGGGCCATGGAGACGGCCGAGAGGATCGCCAAAGCGCTGGGCACGCCACCGCGGCCCGTGCCGGCGCTTCGCGAGCAGGACCTCGGCGAGGCGAACAACCTGCTCGATTCGGAGGCGGCGCGGATCGCGTTGAACCCGACGGAAGGTCCCGTGCTCGACCGGGTCTTCTTCCCCGGCGCCGAGACGTGGCGGGCGATGATGCGACGGGTCTTCGGTTTCCTGGACGGTGTGGCCGCCGACGCGGCGGACACGGCGCTCTTGGTCTCGCATGCCGGGGCCTCGACGTGCATCGTATTCTGGTGGCTGGGGCTCGACCCGGAGCGTTGGCCGGAGGTCCAGTTCGAGTTCGACCTCTGCAGCATCACCGAGCTGATCGTGGGCGAGTTCGAGGGCCGTCGCGTGCTGCGGCTCAACGACGTGCGGCACCTTCGCGGGCTGCATGCCTGAAAGCCGGATCGTCTTGGCAAGCAGTTTCTCCGGACCAGACCTGCCGGAAGCGGCCCCTTGGATTAACAAATCCTTAGCCCGAATTCAGGGATCGCTGAGTTGGAGCGGGTAAAGGTTGAGGACGACATGCGAGCCTTTCAGAACGGAGACCGGCCATGGCACCCGCTAAGCCATCTCGGAGGGAATTCTTATCAAGCAGCGTGACCACGGGCTCGGGCGTCATACTCCTGGGCGGTTTGGATGCGGTGAACGGCGAGTCCCGAGGGGCCGCGCAAGGCGTCCCGGTACGATCGTTCGGACGCGCCAAGGAGCAGGTCGGCCTGTTGTGCGTGGGAGGCCATCACATCGGTCGACCGGACGAGCAAGAGGCCATCCGGATCATCCGGCAGGCCATCGACAACGGCGCGACGTTCCTCGACAACGCCTGGTGCTATCATCACGGCGCCAGCGAAGCGCGGATGAGCAAGGCGCTGCGTGATGGCTATCGAGACAAGGCCTTTCTCATGACCAAGCATCATGGGAGGGACAAGAGGACGGCCATGAAGCATCTGGAGGAGAGCCTCCGGCGCTTCCAAACGGATCACATCGACCTGTGGCAGTATCACGAGATCGTCTACGACGCGGATCCGGACATGATCTTCGCGCCCGGCGGTGGCATCGAGGCGGCGGATCTCGCGAAGAAGCAGGGGAAGGTTCGCTACGTCGGCTTCACGGGGCACAAGAAGCCGCTGCTTCACCTGAAGATGCTCTCGTACGGGTATCCATGGGACGCGGTGCAGATGCCGTTGAACCCGTTCGACGCAAGCTTTCAGAGCTTTGAGGAGTGGGTGCTGCCCGTGCTGGTCAGGCGGGGCATTGCGCCGATCGCGATGAAGACCCGCGGCGGCGGTAGCCTCCTCAAGACCGGCGCCGCCACGGCCGAGGATCTCTGGCGCTACGTCACCGCGCTGCCGGTCGCCACCGTGGTGAGCGGGATGGAATCGGTCGAGCTGCTCGAGAAGAACCTGCGTCTTGCCCGTGAGCTGAAGCCGATGTCGAAGGACGAGATGGCGGCCATCCGGAAGAAGTCCGCCGACCTGGCCAAGACCGGCGACTACGAGCGGTACAAGACCTCCCGCCGGTTCGACGGCTGGGCGGGACGGAAACTGCACGGCGTGACGTGAAGCGCGGAGGGTCCCTGCGAAGCCGGAGTCCATGGACAACGCATCCCATGACATCTCTCGGTGGGCGTGGTACTCGCTCGCCACGAATGTGGTGTTGATCGGGATCAATCTGTCGGTGGCCCTGGCATCCGGCAGCCTGGCCGTCGGGGCCGAGACCGCCCACAACGTGGTCGATTTCCTCTCGGCGATCGGCGTGTTGGCGGCGGTGAAGCTGGCGACGCGGAAGACCGAGCAGTTTCCGTACGGCCTGTACAAGCTGGAGAACATCGTCAGCGTGGTGATCGCGGTTCTGGTCTTCTTGACCGGCTACGAGATCGCCCGGAGGGCCGTGCTCGGCGGCTACGAGCCGCCGTTCGCGGCGTGGTGGATGTACGTCGCCCTCGCCGCGGCCATCGCCCTTCCGGTCGGATTCGGCCATTTCGAGTTGAAGGCGGGGCGGGCGAGCAACTCGCCGGCCATCATCGCGGACGCGCGGGAGTACCGCGTGCATGCCCTGACGACGGGCCTCGCGCTGCTCGCCCTGATGACGCATGACGTAGGCCTGCCCGTCGATCGCATCGCGGCGCTGCTGATCGTGGTGGCCCTCGCGCACACCGGCTGGGAGCTGCTCAAGGAGGGACTGCGGGCCCTGCTGGACGCATCGCTCGCGCCGGAGCAGATCGAGCGCATTCTCGGCATCATTGAGGGATTTCCGGCCGTGGCCGAGACCCGCTCGGTGATCGGCCGCAACGCCGGGCGCTTCCGGTTTGCCCAGGCGGTGGTCGTCTTCCGGATCTCGGATCTCTCGCGGGTGGAGGAGATCAGTACCGAGATCGAGCGGGAGATCCGGCGGCAGATGCCCGAGGTCGAGCGGGTGACGATCCACCCGCATCCGCACCGTCCGGACAAGCTGACCTTCGTCGTGCCCCTGGACGACGACGCCGAGACGGTGAGTGAGCACTTCGGCCAGGCGGCAAGGTTTGCGTTGCTGGGGGTACGGCTTTCCGACGGCGCCGTCGAGGACGAACGGACGGTGGCCAACCCCACCCGCGACGAAGAGCGGGGTCGTGGGATACGGGCGGCCGAGTGGCTGGTCCGGCAGGGCGCGGATGTGGTCGTTCTCTCGCACACCCCATCGGGTCCGGGGCCCGCCTATGTCTTCCACGACGCGGGCATTCAGATCCAGGAAACAGACAGCCGGACCCTCGTCGAGGCCCGCAAGGTCTGCGTGCGGCTGGCGGAGGAGCATTCCCGCGCATCGGACGAGGCGGGGGCCTCCTAGGACGCTTGCAGGAATCGTTGACAGGTTTCGGGGTTCCGCTCGTTGTGGCCCAGTCGCCCTCGGCTGGGCAGTCTGACGGCCCACGCCCGGGCTTGTCACGGCGAAGCATAGCGAAGCCTGGAGGCGGCCGTGCCACGCTGGACACGTATTCCTGCGAACTGCCTAGGCCGCGGGGAGGGGGTCTTGCTGGCTGGTACCGTGTTTCACAGATGGCCCGACCATGGCAATGTCCATGCCTGCCACGGTAGTTGCCCGCGCCGTCGGATTCATCCGGCGCGGCCGCGCGGCATGAATGCCGCGGCTCGGGCAGGTAGTCGCGGCATTTCTGAAGCGCACTACGAGGAGGCTGCGGGTCATTTCGTCGGGCCAAGCGCGCCGCGGGACGCCGCAGCCAAACGGCCGACGCACCCATGTCCAGCATTGCCCATGCCGTAGCCGGGTTTTCGACCGGCCGACGTTTCCCATGAAAGCGTCATAATTCGAAACTCATCCCGGCCTCATTCCGGCCTGGTATCCATTCACAGCGGCGTCGGGGCGGAGTTTGTCGTTCCGCGTCGGGCGGATGCATGCTGAGCACCCTCGGTGCCCGAGGACAAAGGCACAGCGGAGGGAACGCCAGAGGCGCGCGGGGGTTTTCTCGAGCGAGAGCGCTCGGGAAGGCCGGCGAATTCGAAAGACACTGGAAAGCACGTAAAGGAGTCAATTGCCATGTTCTTGAAGAGGACCCAAGCTGTCGCATGCGGTGTGGCCGTCACGGCGTTGCTCGTCGCGACCACGCCGGCTCCAGCCGCGGACAAACCGATCACAGACATCCAGATCACCGATGCGGTCGAGGACGAGTTCATCTTCGACCAGGCCGTCCCCCTCAATGAGATCGACGTCAAGACGGACGCAGGCGTCGTCCGGCTGACGGGGGCCGTGGACAACATCCTGGCCAAGGAGCGTGCGGCGCGACTCGCCGAGACGGTGAAGGGCGTCAAGAGCGTGGTGAACCGCATCCAGGTGGTCCCGTCCGTCATCCGATCGGACGTGAATATCCGAAAGGACGTGGAGAATGCGCTCTTGATGGATCGCGCGACGGAGTCGTATGAGGTCGACGCGAAGGTGATCGACAACGTGGTGACGCTGACCGGGGAGGTGGAGTCGTGGCAGGAGAAGCAGCTTGCCGAGAGGGTCGCCAAGGGCGTTCGGGGCGTGACGGACGTCAAGAACCGGATCAGGATCGAATACGAGGGCGAACGCCCGGACAGCGAGATCAAGCCGGAGATCCAGAAGATGCTGCGCTGGGACGCCTTGGTCGATCACGCCCTGATTGACGTGAAGGTCAAGGACGGGCACGTCACGCTGACGGGCACGGTGGGCAGCGCGGCCGAGAAGCGGCATGCGCGAGGAGACGCCTGGGTGGCCGGCGTGGAATCCGTGGACGACAGTGGATTGAAGGTCGCGCGATGGGCTC
>CAZKCX010000160.1:0-11621 GCA_964550865.1 uncultured Planctomycetales bacterium | reverse complement strand
CGTCGTCGAGGGCCTGGCCTAGCTCGTAGAAGACCAGCGAGAAGATCATGCTCGGGCCATGCGCGCGGAAGCCGTTGGGGATCTCGTGCGGCTCGGTCGGATAGCTGCCGGGTTGTTCCAGGTCGGCGAGCACGAGCGGGAAGATCTCGCGCGCCATGGTGGCCGCCCGTTCGTCGCCCGTCATCTTGTAGTAGGCGGTCAGGCCATACAGGGCAAAGCCGTCGGCGTAGATGCTGGTGTGACCCTCTTTGATCTTGCCGTCGCGCATCAGAGCGAAGACCGTCCGACCGTTCTCATCGCGGCCGTGCTCCGCGACGAAGCGATAGATCAGCTCGGCCGCCTCGCGCCATTCGGGTCGGGGCTCGATAAGCTTGTGCAGGCTGGCGAAGGTCCAGACCGCCCGCCACTGCGACCACATGTACTTGTCGGTGCTGATGACCGTGCCGTCGTCGCGGATGCAGGTGTTGATGCCCCCGCACTCTCGGTCGAGGGCGTGCGTCATCCAGAACGGCATGACGTGCTCGAGCAGGTGATCGCGGTAGAAGTCGTGCAGCGCGTCGAAACTCATCCGTTCGGTCATCGTCGTCCTCCGCGCGAGAGTGTACCACGTCGAACACACTCCGGCATGCCGATCACGCCCGAGCCGCCGGATTCATCCGGCGCGGCGGCACCGCGCGACATGAATCCTGTATCCGGGTGGCCCATGGCTTCAGCCGTGGGGAACGCGAATCCCCGGTCGAATTCGCGTCCCCCACCTCTACCTCGACGAAGCTCGGTACAAGTGAAGAGGTGGGCCACCCACGTTTCGCTGACTGTTCAGAGATTCTTGCAGGTGGCTTAGCGGGCCTGGAGCCGTGATTACACATCCGAGGGGACATGCGTGCGATCGGTGTCGTTGGCCGTCGATCGACGCGTGATTCGCGCCGCCGCCCTGGGTACGATACCTTCGACGGCAAAAGTCCGACGGCGCTCCAGGATGCCGCGGTACGATCTTGAGAGGGCGCCTGCGACGCGGGGGAGCGAGGACGCAACATCAGCCGGAGGAGCGATACCGTGAATTCGAGTTTGCGAGGGGTTTCACGCAACGTGGGGATGGGAAGCCTGCTGGTTCTCATGGCCGGCTTGGGCAAGGTGGCAGTGGCCGCGCCGATGTGCGAGCAGCAGCCGGTCTACGTCTCCGGTGAGGACGGGTACCACACCTACCGGATCCCCGCCATCGTGGTCAGCAAGAAGGGGACGTTGCTGGCCTTCTGCGAAGGCCGCAAGACCAGCCGGGCCGACCATGGCGACCTGGACCTGGTGCTGAAACGGAGCTTCGACGGCGGCAAGACGTGGGGCGAGATGCAGCTCGTCTACGAGGAGGGCGGCTCGAAGAAGATTACGATCGGCAATCCCGCGCCCGTGGTCGATGAGTCGACGGGCACCATCTGGCTGCCGTTCTGCCGCAACAACCGTCGCGTCTTCGTCACGCACAGCACCGACGATGGGGCAACCTGGGCCAAGCCGACCGAGATCACCAAGGACGTCAAACCCAAGGGATGGACGTGGTACGCGACCGGCCCGGTGCACGGCATTCAGCTCTCCAGCGGACGACTGCTCATCCCCTGCGACCACCGCCATCCGAAAAGCCCTCAGGGCAACTTCCAGTTCTCGCACATCATCTTCAGCGACGACCACGGCAAGACGTGGGAGCTCGGGGGCGTGCTCGATCCGAAGACGGACGAATGCACGGCCGTCGAGGCGACGGACGGCCGCGTCTACCTCAACATGCGGAGCTATCACGGCAAGAACCGTCGGGCCTATGCGTGGAGCCAGGACGGCGGCGAGACCTGGACGGACGTCAAGCTGGTTGAGACGCTGATCGAGCCGGTCTGCCAGGGGGCGGTCTGTCGGCTGACCGACGCGAAGCGGGACGACAAGAACCGCGTGCTCTTCAGCAATCCGGCCAACGTAAAACGCGTGCGGATGACCGTCCGACTTAGCTACGACGAGTGCAAGACATGGGGCAAGGGCAAGTGCCTGCACGAAGGACCGAGCGCGTATTCCGACCTGTGCGTACTCCCGGACAAGACGATCTGCTGCCTGTACGAACGCGGCAAGAAGCACCCGTATGAGACGATCACGCTTGCGCGGTTCAACCTCGAATGGCTGACCGACGGGAAGGACAACGTGCGGCGGCGGTAGGCCAGGGAGTACCACCATGTGCGTCAGTATGCAGTCGGTCACTGGCTTCGCACGAACAGCGATCGCTTCCGTATGGGCGTTGTGCTTATCGGTGGGCTTGGTGTTTGGTGAAGCCGGCACGATCTCGACGAATTCGAAGCATCTCTTGCTTGACAAACGCGTCGTCGATCGGACGGAGAACGCCAGGCTCGTCATCGGCCGGGTCGCCAAGGACCCCGCCAACCCGCTCTTTAAGGAAGACAGGCCCTGGGAGCCGCGGTTCGACAACCTGTACGCCAACGTCCTCTACGACGAGCAGGACAAGCTCTACAAGTGTTGGTACAGCCCATTCATCATCGATCAGCGGACGACCTGCACGCCGCCGGAGCAGCGCAGCAAGATCAACTACATCAAGGCCAAGCCCAACGCACGCGAGATGGGCGTGTGCTATGCGACCAGCCAGGACGGCATCGCCTGGGTCAAGCCCGAATTGGGCCTCGTCGAGTTCCAAGGCAGCAAGCGGAACAACATCGTTGTCCGTGGACCCCATGGTGGCGGCGTCACGAAGGATCTTCGCGACCCCGACCCCGCGCGTCGCTACAAGATGCTCGCCAAGAGCGGTGAGCAAGGTCGAGTGGGCGTGGCCTTCGCGGCGGACGGCCTGCGATGGAGCGCGCTCCGGGAGTGCCCGGAGATCAACGCCGCCGGGGACACGCACAACAATGCATTCTGGGCGCCAAAGCTGGGCAAGTACGTCGGCATCACGCGGCTTTGGGGGGGCAAGGTCGGTCGCGTGGTCGGTCGGTGTGAGAGCGAGGACTTCCTGCATTGGACGAGGGCCGTCGACGTGCTGCACTGCCTGCCGTCCGAGCCGCACCGCCAGACCTACGCCATGCCGGTCTTTCGCTACGCCGGCTGCTACCTGGGCCTGGTCATGCTGCTCAACACGAAGACCGATCTGGTAGACTGCGAGCTGACCTGGAGCCCGGACACGATCCACTGGCAGCGCGTCTGTCCCGGCTCGCCGGTGATCCCCCGCGGAAAGAAGGGCAGCTACGACTGGGGATGCATCTATGCGGCCGCGTATCCGATCGTCCGCGACGACGAGATCCGCCTCTACTACGGCGCCAACAACGGGCCGCACACGAACTGGCGCGACGGGTTCTTCTGCCTGGCCCGGCTCCGCCCCGACGGCTTCGCCGCCATGGCACCGATCGACGAGAACAAGCCCACGGTCGTCATCACGAAGCCGATCCGGTGCGCGGGCAAGACGCTCCGCATCAGCGCCGACGCCAAGGGCGGATCCGTTCGTGTCGGCGTCGAGAATCACGCCGACCTCGGCATCGGCAAAGCCAAACCCATCACGGCCGACGTGACGGATCAATCCGTACCCTGGACGGGCGGCAGGGACCTCTCCCCCCTTGTCGGCAAGACGATTCGACTGAGGTTCGAGCTGACGTCGGCCCGCCTGTATGCGTTCTCGTTCGCTAGCGAGTAGCACTCGAGGAGGTCTTATCCGATGCGAAACACCAACCCGTACGTCCGTCAGCTCGTCGCGCCGTTCTTGCTCTCCTTGACGCTCGCGGGGCCGGCATGGGCGGACTCGGCGTGGCGGACGATCCGCGTGCCCGGCTTCTGGGAATCCGCAGGCGGGAAACTCAAGCGCTACGACGGCTTCGCATGGTATCGCTGCTTCGTGAAGATTCCAGAGTCGTGGGGCAAGCAGCCGCTGACGCTCTCACTAGGACGCGTCGACGACTGCGACGAAACCTATTTCAACGGGATTCGCGTGGGAGCGACGGGTGAGATGCCGCCCAACTACGACGGCGCGTCCGGCAGCCGTCGGACGTACGCCATCGACGCCAAGCACGTTCGACGCGGTGGATACAACCTGATCGCCGTTCGGGTCTATGACAAGAGCGGGGGCGGCGGCATCCTCGACGGGCCGATCGCGCTGACCGGCAAGGCCGGCCGAATCCAGCTTCGCGGCAACTGGCAGTTCCGAACCGGCGACGACGTGCGCTGGGCCAAGTGGCCGACCGAACCCGACAGCGCGGAGGCGCGACAATTGGCCGAGGACTATCAGCAAAGCACCCCCAACGCGGCCGGCAAGCCCGAGACGCTCTTTCAGGGCCAAGCTCCGCCGCCGAAGAACGCGATGACGCTCTGGTATCGCCGCCCCGCATCGAAATGGCTCGAGGCCCTGCCGATCGGCAACGGTCGGCTCGGCGCGATGGTCTTCGGCAAGGTCGGCCAGGAGCGGATCCAGCTCAACGAGGAGAGCCTCTGGTCCGGCGGCCCGCACGACTGGACCAACCCCAAGGCCCTCGACGCCCTGCCCAAGGTCCGCAAGCTCCTCTTCGAGGGCAAGGTCGTCCAGGCCAAGCGGCTCGCGGGCGAGACGATGATGGGCGTCCCGATGCGGGTCACGCCCTACCAGACCCTCGGCGACCTGCACCTGCACTTCCCCGGACAGGACCGCGTGTACGGTTACCGGCGCGAGCTGGATCTCGACGCCGCCGTGGCCCGGGTAAGCTATCGCGCTGCCGACGGGCGATTCACACGCGAGCTGTTCGCCTCGGCGGTCGATCAGGTCATCGCGATCCGGCTGACGTGCAACAAGAGGGGTAGGCTGACCTTCGCGGCCACGCTCGATCGCGAGCAGGACTTCGCCGTCGAGGGAGTCGCCCCGAATCGCCTCGTCATGAAGGGTCAGATCGACGGCGGCAAGGGAATGAAGCACGAAACCCACCTCGTGGCCCTCGCCAAGGACGGCAAGGTCAGCGTGGCCGACAAGGCGCTCCAGGTCTCCGATGCGAGTGAGGTCGTGTTGCTACTAACGGCCGCGACGGGTTTCAAGGGCAAGAACCCGGCGAAGCTCTGCAAGCAGCACATCGATGCCGCGGCCAACAAGTCATATGAGGCGATGCGCGACGCCCACGTGGCCGATCATCAGCGGTACTTCCGTCGGGTCGAGCTCGAGTTGGTCACGCCGGACGCCACGTCGATGCCGACCGACAAGCGACTGGAGTTCGTCCGTAAGGGCAAGACCGATCCGCAGCTCATGACGCAGTACTTCCAGATGGGGCGGTATCTGCTCATCGCCAGCAGCCGGCCGGGGTGCCTGCCGGCCAACCTTCAGGGGCTGTGGAACGACAAGCTTCAACCGCCGTGGAACTGCGACTACCACCTGAACATCAACCTTCAGATGAACTACTGGCCGGCCGAGGTGTGCAACCTTCCGGAGCTGCACGGTCCGATGTTCGAGCTGATCGATTCCCTCCGCGAGCCCGGCGGCAAGACGGCCAGGAAGCACTACGGCTGCGACGGATTCGTCGCCCATCACCTGACCGACCTCTGGGGCTTCACCACGCCCGCCGACGGCGCGGGATGGGGCATCTGGCCGACGGGCGCTGCCTGGTGCTGTCAGCATCTTTGGGAGCACTACGCGTTCGGTCTGGACAAGGGGTTTCTGCGAGCGACGGCCTACCCGATCATGAAGGACGCCGCCGAGTTTCTGGCCGACTACCTCATCGAAGAGCCGGAGCACGGCTGGCTCGTGACGTGCCCCTCGACCTCGCCCGAGAACCGTTACCGTACTGCCGACCGGCAGACGGCTAGGCTCACCTACGGCCCGGCCATGGACATGCAGATCATCCACTAGCTCTTCACGCACTGCATCGAGGCGAGCAAAATCCTGGACGTGGACGAGCCGTTCCGGAAGCGACTCGCCGGGCTGCTCGAGCGCATCGCCCCGCCGCAGATCGGCCGGCACGGGCAGTTGCAGGAGTGGATCAAGGACTACGCCGAGCCCGAGCCCGGCCATCGGCATCTATCGCACCTGTTCGCGTTCTTCCCGGGGGATCAATTCACGATTCGCGGCACGCCGAAGTGGGCGTCGGCCGTCCGCAAGTCGCTTGAGCGACGGCTGAGGCACGGCGGCGGCGGGACGGGTTGGAGTCGCGCGTGGGTCGTCGCGCTCTGGGCGCGGTTCGAGGAGGGCGACCTCGCGCGCGACAGCCTGTACGTCCTGCTCCGCAAGAGCACCGAGGCCAACCTGTTCGACCTGCACCCGCCGCACATCTTCCAGTTCGACGGCAACGGCGGCGCGACGGCCGCCATCGCCGAGATGCTGCTCCAGAGTCACGGCGGCGAGATCCACCTCTTGCCCGCGCTACCGAAGGCATGGCCACGCGGGCACGTGAAGGGCCTTCGGGCTCGCGGCGGATTCGAGGTCGACATCGCCTGGGCCGACGGTCGATTGTCGCGAGCGAAGATCAAAACGTCTGCGGACGGCCCGTGCAGGGTCCGCATCAGCGGCGGCAAGCCAATGCGAGGCGAGGGCCTCGTCAAGACGGCGGAGGGCAAGCCGGTCGACGTCAAGCTTGCCCGTGCGAACGTAGTCTTCTTCGACACGCGCGCCGGCGAGGCCTACGTCATCATGCCGTGAGGATACTGTTGAAGACTCCGCGCCGACGGGGCACCGGACTGTTGCCACGCGTGGACTTGCCCCGGCGAAGCCGCGTCGGGTTCCGCGACGTCGGAGAGCGGAGCGAAGCGAAACCCCTGCCTCCCCTCCTCCAAGTGTATTGTGGCCGCAAGCTGGGGCGACGGTCAGCGACGCCTCGACCTCCCTCCGCCGCGGAACCGCATCATCGTCAGCCCGAGCAAGACCAGCGGCAAGACCGGCACCGCGCCGAAACCACAGGCGCCCGCCTGTCCGTTCTGGACGGTTAGCCCGTTCGCGCGAAGCACCACCACAAAGGGATTCTGAGCAGTATCGTTGAGCAGGCTCAGTTGCGTGACCTGCTCGCCTTCTTCATTGGCCGTAAACGTGACGGGGATCGTTGTCGTCTGCCCTGCCTCGATGGCCACCGGAACCGTGTTTGCGAGGCCGGCCCCGAGTGCACCGCCGAGGTCCAGCAGGACCTTCTCGACGTTCAATGTGGCATCGCCGGTGTTATCGACCTGCAGGTTGACCTGGACCGACTCACCGACGGTGACGTCGCCGAGATCGACCGTGTCGCCGGATTCGACGTCCGTGCCGTCCACGTTGAGGGCGATCACGGGCTGAACGCCGCTGGCCTCCAGCACGATGAGATAGAGCGGGTTGTCGGGATCGTTGCTCGCGATCAGCGCATTCACCGATACCTCCCCGGCACTCAAGACCCGGACGCTCAACGGCAGCACCGTAAAGTTGCCGGGAGGGAGGTCCGTCAACGAACTCGGCGCGCTCGTGCCGCCGATGACGCCGATGGAACCGGTTGGGGCTCCTCCGAACGCCACGGGCGGCTGGCCGAAGACCAGGTCTTCGTCTCCGTTGCTTCGCAGCACCAATGCCACGCCGGCCGTGCTGCCGACGAGGACATCACCTAGGTCGTGCGTGTCGCCCGAGTTGATCGTCGTCAGGCCTTCGGTGACCAGCAACCCCGGCTGGCCGGCTACAGGCACCACTAGGATGAGGAGAAGCAGAACAGAGATCCAGGAACCGTGCGGTTGGATCGAGGGGGACATGGCGGCCTCCTTCGGTGGCTCGTGGACAACCCCCATGATCGTCATACTCTCTTCCGATGCTCCTACAGGCAAGTCGCTTGCCGGAAAACCTGTGTACTCATTCGATTCGCGTTTGCGCCCGAAGGGAGGGCTTTCGTGCACCGTCTGCATGGAGGGCTGGGAGCAGATCTGGGACTGGGACTTCGTGCAGAACTACGTGAATCTCCTCCAAGCAAACGCTCATGGGTGCAGTCCGATTGAGAGACTGGTTGCGGCGGCCACCACGTGCTACAGCGGCGGTCTGATCGACGACTTACGCAACAACTTCCACGACCTTCGTGGTTCGACCTGGCCGAATGCGAGGCAGCTCTCGATCTTGACCGGCAGCGATGCGATCGAGCAAAGCTCGAGCGCGTTTGGGATTTCGCTGATCATCGCGCTTCGGAACGATTGTGCGGACGTGACGGATCTCAACGGAGACGGCTCGCTAAGCACCTATGAGCTTTTCAACCATGCCGCTCGGAACGACTTCATCAATCCGGACCACCCCTACTACACGCCATTCGTGCCTTCCACGCGATACGTGACGGGGGAGAGCTACGTACCCGGACTCTGTCTCGACGGCTGCTGCAGCGAGCATCCGCTCTACTACGAATGGGAAGGGTGTGTCGCTGGGGGTGCTCCTACCGGCGCTCGGATGTGTGATGCTCCGGCGCAGCCGCCGTGAGTGGTAGAAGGCCACAAGCACAGAAGCGTCGGACCAGTCTGGGCGGCGTCGTCTCTATCGAGGTCCGCGGAGCGGAGAGAGGCCGACGTCGTCTACTACGCATGCCCTTATCGCTCCGCGTCCTTGGCGAGCAGGTCGTTGATGCGCCGGGCGAATTCCGTCGGGTCCTTGACCTTCGATCCCTCGGCGATGACGGCCTGGTCGTAGAGCAAGCGGCCGTAGTCCTCGAGTCGCGGATCCTTCGCGTCCTTCTCGTGCAGGTCGCGCATGGCACGGACGGCCGCGTGGTCGGGATTCAGCTCGAGGATCCGCGGCGACGGCGTATCCGCCCCCTGGCCGATCCTTTCCATGAGCCGCTCCATGTGCGCGCCCATCGCGCCTTCGTCGACGACGAGACACGCCGCGCTGTCCGTCAGCCGCGTGGAGAGCCGAACGTCCTTGACGTCCGCGATCTTCTCCTTGAGCAGACCGATCAAGCCGGCGAACGCCTCCTCGTCCTGCTTGCGCTTCTCCTTCTCCGCGTCGCCCTCGGGCGGCTCAGTGCGGTCGGCGGCCTTGAGCGGCTTGTCCTTGTAGTTCGCCAACCCCGGGATCACGAACTCATCGAGCGGGTCGGTCATGAGCAGCACTTCGGTTCCCCGCCGCCGGAAGGCCTCCAAGTGCGGCGAGGCGTCGAGCAGCTCCCGGGTCTCCCCGATCAGGTAGTAGATCGCGTCTTGCTCGCCGGGCATGTCCTCGACGTATTTGTCCAGCGAGGTGTACTCGCCCGGCTCGGTCTTGGTCGACTCGAACAGCAACAGCTCGGCCACGCGCTCGCGATTCGACCAGTCCTGGCTGACGCCCTCCTTCAGGATGCCGCCGAGCTCCTTGTGAAACGCGACGTAGTCCTCATGCGACTCCTGCTTCATCTCGGCGAGCGTGTCGAGCACCTTTTTCACGACGTTGTTGCGGATCCTCTCGAGCAGCGGGTTCTGCTGGAGGATCTCACGGGAGACATTCAGCGGCAGATCGGCGCAGTCGACGACGCCGCGCACGAACCGCAGATAGGACGGCAGCAAAGCCTCGCAGTCGTCCATGATGAAGACCCGCTTGACGTACAGCTGCAGCCGGACCCGCTGCTCGCCGAACATCAGATCGTACGGCTTGCGCTCGGGAATGAACATCAGCGCGCGGAACTCGATCGCCCCCTCGGCGACGTAGTGGATGATCCGGGCAGGGTCCTCCGTGTCCCGGGAGATGTGCTTGTAGAACTCCTTGTACTCGTCCTCGGTGATCGCCGACTTGTCGCGCAGCCAAATGGCCTTCTGCTTGTTCAGCGTCTCCTCGACGGGCTTGGCTTCCTTCTTGTCGCCTTCGCCTTCCTCCTTCTCCGTCACGAGCACGATCGGATGCTCGACGAAGTCGGAGAACTTGGTCACCACCTGCCGGATCCGCCACGGATCGAGAAACTCCTTCCGGTCGCCGCGAAGATGCAGCGTCACGTCCGTACCGCGCGTCGGCTTGTCCGCGTCCTCGATCGTGAACTCGCCCTGCCCGTCCGACTCCCATTTCACGCCGCTCGAGCCTTCCCCGGCCGGCCGGGACACGACCGTCACCCTATCGGCCACCATGAAGGAGGCGTAGAAGCCCACGCCGAACTGGCCGATCAGCTCCGGGTGGTTCTTGATGTCGGCATCCTTGAGATTCGCAAGGAACGCCTGCGTTCCGGACCGCGCGATCGTGCCGAGCTCCTCGACGATCGACTCGCGCGACATGCCGATGCCGTTGTCCGAGACCGTCAACGTGCCGGCATGGGCATCGGGGATGATCTTGATCCGCCAGTCCGAATCGCCTTCGAGAAGCTCCTCGTGATTGATCGAATCGAAACGGAGTCGATCGATGGCGTCGCAGGCGTTGCTGATCAGCTCGCGGAGGAAGACCTCCTCGTTGGAGTAGAGCGAATGCGTGATGAGGTCAAGCAGTTGCTTCAGCTCGGTCCGGAACTCGAGCGTCTCCGTGCTCATTTTTGCCTCCCCAGATTCGGTTCCATTCGTCGTCGCGTGATTCTCCTACTCCGTATCACCGTTTCATTCCAGACGAGTTTGCCGAGAGCGCGTTCTCGGAGCAAGAGGAAACCCTGCGACCGATCACCGTGCATTCAAGGCCTCAAGACAATCGGCCATGAGTACCGGTCATCCCGGTGGCCCATGGCCGAGGATCACACCGATGTGACGTCTTAGGACTTCGTCGGCTCCGCCGAATCGCCCTGGACCTCGATCTTGCGCGGTAGGACCTCGTCGCGCTTCCCGAGCGCCAACGTCAGCACGCCGTTCTCGAGACGGGCGTCCACCCGCTCCGGGTCCACGGTTTCGGGAAACCGAAAGCGTCGCTCGAGGCGTCCATGGTGACATTCGCGGAGGTGGTAGTGCCGCTCCTTTGTCTCCGTCTCGTCCTTGTGCTCGGCCGTCACGCTCAGCACGCCGTCCTCGACGGAGATGTCGATCTCGTCACGTGCGAAGCCGGGCACCTCCATGGACATATGCACCTGACGCTCGTCCTCCCAGACGTCTGTGCGGTTATGCCCCTTGGCACGCGGCGCAGCGCCGGCGACGAGATCATCAAAGACGCGATCAAGCTCGCGGCCGAATCCATATCGCGAGGGGTGGCGGCGCGGTCTCAAGGCTACGCGAGGTTGAAAAAGCACGGGCAACATGAGGGTTCTCCTTTGTTCTCTTTCCGATCGTGCCCTGCCGTCATCCAGCAGGATCCTCCCATCGTGGGAAAGGACGCAGGGCCGCAAGACTTGTTTCACGAGCCGTGCCAGGGAATAGGAAATGCGTCTAAGACGTTTTTCTTCAATGCCTTATGAGAATATGCGCCTCGCAAGCCGCAGTCCGTCTATGTCACTTTGGCAGGATGACGCCGTCAAAAACGGGCGTAAGGCTATGCCCGACAATGTGTTTTAGGCTGCCACTGGCATTGGCCTTTGCTTTGGCCCTTTGACGTTTCGACCGGCGGCGGATGAAAAAGGCCGCGAGGCCCGTTACACTTAGCACCTGGCGCGGAATCCCGCTATCGAGGCCCACCCAGAGGAGTCGGACACCATGAAGCTGATTACCTATCGTCGCTCCGACGGTACGCTCGCCGCCGGAGCCGTTCGCGATGAGGAGGTCGTGGACGTCGCCGGCATCGCGCCGAACCTGCCGGCGACGGTACGCGGGTTGCTCCAGGCCGATGCGATTGCGAACCTGACGACAGC
>CAZKCX010000159.1:11051-11632 GCA_964550865.1 uncultured Planctomycetales bacterium | reverse complement strand
CGCGGTCCATCTCCGCGCAGCATGAATGCTGCGGCTCGGGCAAGGGATACGCCGCGTCTGCACGGAGATGCTCGTGCAACCGAAATCGGGACGCAACCGCCGTCGTGGGTAGGGGCAGACTGCGATCGCCCGCGCTCAAGAACGGCTCGACGGCTCGACGGCTCGGGCGGGCCCACCGGCTCCTCAGGAATCGAGGCATCCGGCTTCCTGCCCGGCGGGGCAACCCAGATTCGCGGCGGGAGCTCTTCCCCATGCGCGGGCGGACCGATCGCCTCCTCATAGGCCGGCACGTCAAATCGACCGACCACGCGCATCTGACGCGGATAGTGCTCGAACGCCGGGCCAAATCCGCGGAGGTCGGAGCGATCGACGACGACGTCGTACGAGCCCGTCAAACGGCCGTCCTTCCGCTGTGCCTCCACGCCGACCGGGTTCGGAATCAACCGGCCGTCGGCAACCATGGTCGGTCGCCGGCCTATCCGACGATACAGCACCGTCTGCTCCCCTTCCCGCAGCAACAGATCGAACCGGTTCGGATATCCCTTGTAGTGAAAAAGGGCCTCGCCGTACGGCCCGGTGAG
>CAZKCX010000159.1:0-11041 GCA_964550865.1 uncultured Planctomycetales bacterium | reverse complement strand
CCCGTTCGGCGAAGGCCCCCTCCTGGAAGGCCAATTCGTGCCGATACTCCCCGACCAGGTCGAGCGCCTTCGAACCCGTCAAGCGGGCCTCGTTGAGGGGCACGGACCGACACCCCGCAACCCCCGCGGCGAGCGATACCCCAATGGAAATGGCGAGCAGATACTCACGCATGCCCTGCCCCCGAACGTATGCCTCGGTTCGCACCTGTGCTCGCTTGTACTCCCTGCCGATCCACGCCGCAAGCGCTGAGCGAAATCGTGCTCGGTTGCCCTGCGGCCGCCACGGTTCGTCCCTTCACCGCGGCGCGGTCGTCGGCGCACGGCCTTCCTTGAGGGCTCGGACGTCGTGCACCGTGAACCCATGCTCCGCCCCCGCATCGCCGATGGTCGCCGTTTCGGGAACGGAGGCAGGTATCCCCAGGCGCCGACGGAATTCGGCCATCGTCATGTGCTTCAAGACAGCCGCTTCCGCAAGCGTGATCCCGCACCGGATGCGATGATGTGGCTCCGAAGAAGCTGCGTCATTGGCGGCGGCCGCCTTCTGTTCTTCTGTGCCGCCGGCGCTGCTCGAAAGCGCATCGCCGCCTCTAGGGTCCTCGTGATCGACGGAAAGGCCGGCATGGTGGAGGTGCTCCTCCAGCTCTTCCGGCGACGGCTCGAGCTCGACGATCATGGCGTTGGCCGCGGCCAACAGGCCCACGGTTACGACGACGAGGACAGCCAGTAGTCCCGTTCCCCACAAGGCACGTCGCGCGCGAGAGAGGGTCGCGCCGCTGGGTACCGCAGGCGAGAGCATCCGCTGAACGGTCCCGACCACCCACGGCCAATGGAGAAGCACGTGCAGGAACAACAAGACGCAAGCGCCCACGGCGAGCCAGAAGTGGACCTCACCCCACCCGTGGCGGTTCATACCCCCGAGGGCCAGCCAGTGTCCCGTCCCGGGCGGCATGATGTACTTCATGAGCAGGCCGGTCGTGATCAGGCCCCACATGACCAGGAGCGAGATGAAGTCGATGACGAAGTTCAGCGTGTTTCGTTTCATGAAGGGGATCTCCATAGATGTCCAACGGTTTTGGCGTTTGCTCCGTCACGGCTGCGGATAACAAGGATCGTTGGCCCAGAAGAAATCCTTCCAGGCGTCGGGTCCCATGGGAAGATCGTTCGGATCGAACAACCCTACGTGCGCGTCCAAGTACACCAGCTGCGCCTGATCGTTGTGGCGGCGAGACATGTTCTGGCTCACACAGCCCTGCCAGCCGATCACGTGGGGCGCATGCTCGTCCCGAAACGCGTCGCAAAACCCCAGGGCCTCGGCGGGACGGGTTACTTGACCTCGTCGCCGACCCCGCTTCGCGCCCAGGCGGCGCATGCCGAAGCAGGCCGTGTTGGCCGCATAGCTCGCCCAGCACCCCTTCGGCCGCTTGGCCTGGCTGTGCCGGTCCACGCACTGATCCGGCTCGCGATCGCTCGGGCACGTAACGACCGATTCGCCTTGCGGGTTCGGACGCAGGCCGAGGATCGAAAGGAACGCCGCGTTCTGCCACCAGTTGAGCTCGTTGGGTTCGTCGACGTCCCCCCTCGGGCCCTTCTCGGCGGTGGGGTACCACCCGTCCTGTTGGTCGGCGTACAGATCGAGCGCCATGCCGATCTGCCGCAGATTGCACCCACAGACGGTTCGCTTCGATATCTCGCGAGCCGCGTTCAGCGCCGGCAAGAGGATCGAAAGAAGAAGCGCGATCACCGCGACCACCACCAGGAGCTCCATGAGCGTGAAACCCAACGATGCGTTGGCTCCGCCTCGTCTCACGCGTGCGATTCTCATGGTCATCCATCCTTTCGGCACCGCCCCTCCCGCAAACGTGTCGGAACGCGGGAGTAGACGTTGCCCTGGGCAGGCAACCGAAGCCTGCCCAGGGGTACGCAACGCCTAGCTATGTTCCCGCGCTCGCTGCGGGTGGCTCCCGCGCAAGCGTCCTCGTCGAGGCCTTGCCGGACGCAGCACGCCAAGAAACAGCAGGAATCCCAGGAGCGGGAAGAGCGGCTGGAGGCCGGACCCGCACTTGAAGCGGGCCTCGACTTCCCGATCCGCCATCATCACGAGGGTCGTGACGCTGTTCGTGTCTTCCACGGCGTGATTGGCGTCGCCGGGGTAGTTCGGATCGAAGATCACCCACTTGTTGAAGGCCTTGCCCTCCGCGGGAATCGCCGTCAGCGTGACCTCCGTATAGGCGGGAAACGTCGGTGCGTTCGGGTCTTCGGGCTCCGGGTCCAACATCACATGTCCGTTCTCGCCGTTCTTCTCGGTCACGGTGAGACGGTAGTCGAGCAGGGTGACTTCCAAGTACGGCCACAACGCCGAGTCGAGGTAGTCTCGGCTGCGGAATTGGGCCAATGGGCTGACGGTCCAGTACAGATTCGGGTCGTCGTACTCCTGTGAGTCCTTGATGATCAGCCCGAAGTTGTCGTGGGTTTCACGAACCCATTCCTTCACGAGGCCCGTCACGTCCCACGTCATCCAGTTGCCGACGGGCGGCACCTCGGCCGACGCGTAGACGGTATTCGCGTCGAAGTCCCCGCCGCCGGGCTGATACGCCGGCACACCCGTAAGATAGCCATCCCAACGGACGCGGTTGCCGGGGTCGGCGTGACCGTCCCGACACTGCCAGGTCGAGCCCGTCTCCGTCCAGTCGTTGGTCAGACGATAGACCTCGTAGATACGTCCCGCCGGATCTCCGTTGTGCCACGTGTGGAAGTAGAGCCCTAGTGTGACCTCGGCGATCTCGTTGGGATCGTCCGGCAACTCCGACAGGTCAAACTGCAGCAGCGTCCGGAAGTTCTTGACGTCATACGACCAGACGGCCGTCCGGACCCGAACCTCCGTGGCCGTTCCGTAGTTCGCCGTACAGCCGGTCGAACAGGAACTGATCCAGTTATCCGATTGCGGGTGGATCCTGTTCGGCTCGGCAGACAGGTCGTTCCCCCCAAGGAGACAGAGCGTGATGGTCGCCATCACGCCGAGCGACAGTCGCCGACAAGCTCGTTGCCGTGGAAGCGCTTTTTGGTTTTGAATTCGAGTCATTGCGTTGCTCCTACCTTGGCGGCGAACACAAGCATCGCCGTCGCCGCGCTGAGGAATGCCCGGCGGGCGGACGGATCACCACCCCTCCACGAGACCCGCCCTCACCCGCCGGGTGTGCGACCTTACGACCTCCCTCTCCGAATTCGCCCGAGGGCGACGAGTCCCATGCCCAAGAGAACCGCCGTGGTCGGTTCCGGGATGTAGCTCACTTCGAGGTACGGTCGAAGGGTGGTGTCGTCCGCGTACTCCGCGCTACGAAAGCGGGCCATGTAGCTGACCTTCCCGCCTGGATTCGACTCGATCTCGTCGGAGTCCTTCAGGAGCAGCCCGAAGTTGTCCTGACCTCCCAGCCAGCCCGTGACCAGATCGGTCACGTCCCACGTCATCCAGCCGAACGCAGCCGGAACGACCGCCGAGGCCACCGCCGAAGGGTCGAAGTCGGCCCCGCCCGGCTGATAGCCAGGAACACCGGCCAGATAGCTATCCCAATACACTGGCGATGGCTGGTCGTAGTCATCGCGGGCCAGCCATGTAGACCCGTTCTGCGTCCAGGGACGGGTCAAGGAATGCACATCGATCGTCCGCCCGACGGGATCGGAATGCCCGGACGATCCGCTGTAGTTGAAGTAGTACAGACCTACGGTCGCCGAGGTGATGAGATTCGGATCTTCCGGCAGACTTGCCAGATCGAACTGCAGGAGCGATCGGAAGTTCTTCGGCTCTTGACTTCCGCCCGGACCCCACCACGAGGTGCGAACACGAACCTCGGTCATCGCCCCGTTGTTCACCGTAGAACCGGACGAGCACGAGCTGATCCAGTTGTCCGCGGTCGGGTTGAGGGTGACAGTGGCCGCTCCGACCCTCGCGACCGGATGGAATAGACACAACGAGAATGCTGCGACGGCAAACACATACGTCGTCGCCCAAGCGATGGGCTTCACTGAGGATACCATTCAGTCCTCTCCTAACTCCCCTACGGGGACTGTGACTCAGTGCTACCCACCCACAGGGCCAGGCACTGGCGTTGAACTCGGTTATGCAACTTCCTTCACCGAACCGGGCCTCTCACCCGCGTTCATCGCCCATGTGTTTTCACTGACGTGTCATCACCTCCTTTCGAGAATCGGCTTCCGCAGAGGCGTCATAGTCCACCACGAAGCGATACTGCTTGCCGCAGTGGATGATCACTTCCTTCTGGTTGCGTTTGAGAATCCGGATCTCGATCCGGATGTCCCCAAAGCCATCATGTTTGAAGAGCTCTTCATACAACTCGAGGAGCTTCGTCTTCACCTCATCGTTCATACACATCGCAGACTCGTCCTCTGGATCAAGCGGTGTTCTCCACACGGATCGCATCCCGCGCGTCTGCCCGCGGAGTGCCCTACCGCAGGCGACTCGGGCACGCCCGAACCCACAACAGAAGTCGAAGTCCGGGGTCAACTAGGAATCAAGTACACGGGAGTTCGGCGGCTACGCGCTCCAAGGGGGGGGACCGCGGGGGTCGTGCGTCGGACAAGTCTCCGTCTTCGGAGCCTGATCAATTACACAGGCTAGCGTCTGCACCGTTCCCAAGAAAGGAGGCGGGGCGGGAGCATCCTCATTGGCGGCCGACCATCCGGTTCGCAACTGTTGGCAAATCGGGCAATCGTCGGCCTCGTATTCGTGCTCGGGGCCTTCGGCCTCAAGGTGGAGGGCGTACGACAGGCCGCTGCAGGCCGAGAGGAAGACGGCACACGCCAAGACGCTGACGGCCGTTCGACCGCCGCCACACCGGCGACGATAGCAGCCCGCGACAGTTCCAAGGCGCGTTCGCGGCGCGAGGGACAGGTTGTCGGCAGATGCGGGCTCCATCAATTCAGGTTCCTCACGACTCTCCCGTCGGGACGGCGTCGGACCCCGCCGCGTCCCTCTTCCTGCGAAACTCCTCAAGGGCACGCTCCATGCAGTGCTCGCACTGCACTCCGGGCTCCTCGCCCTGAGTGCAGTAGTAGCCGAATCCACGGAGGAAATCGAGACCCGCCCGCGGACACCGCTGCTCGAACTCCAGAAACTGCAACAGCCGATCCAGGACTTCCGAGTCGATCGCGTGTTCGATCCGACAGGCGTTGGCCTCCGCCACCTCTTCGTCCACCGAGAGCACCTCGGTAAGGAAACGCCGAATCACTTTGTGACGGCGGTAGATCTCGCGTCCCAGCTCCTCCCCTTCCGGCGTGAGCGAAACCAGCTCGTAGGGCTCGTACTCGACCAGGCCCTTTTCGGCGAGTCGCTTGAGCGCCACGCTTACTGAGGATTTGTGGACCTGTACGGCCTCGGCGATATCCCGCACGCGGGCCGCACGCTTCTCGCTGAGCAGGCGCACGATCGCCTCCAGGTAATCCTCTAGCGTGGAACTGAGTGTCGGCGACTCGGCCATCAACGAACGCCTCCCAGGCAGATCATGTTTGAAGTATCAAACTTTGTATCACGACTCGAACTTGATGTCAACCCCCGGTCCCCTGACGCATCTCAAGTCTTGGCTGCCCGAAGGAAAAGGCCAGCTCCCCTCAATAGTCCCCGATGAAACCGAGCGCCTTCGAGCCCTAAGTTCCACAACCCCTTCGGAGTTGGTGCGCAAATCCGCCGCTTCCATCCGCAGGTTGCACCTGCGGGTTCGTCCCCTACGGGGACATCACTGCGCCACCACTTTCCCATGCGACCATTGGCATTCCTCCACGTGGGTGATGCGTTATGGGCATGCATTTCCCTTTCGAACGCCGCATCAGCACCCGTTCCCTGAAGACACCACACGTTCCCCGGACGGAAACCACATGGGCTGGGTCGATCATGCATACCCTCTGGGGTCAGGGAATCCCGGCCTACCTTGGGTTTGCCCGGGTTCCTCGGCGCGTGCTACAGTACCGGCGGTGCGACGATGAAGGTGCTCGTGGCGGAAAAACGCGGCTTCTGCTTCGGCGTTCAGGACGCCGTCGAGCTCGCGCTGCGGACGGCCGGCGAGGAACAGGGCAGCGTCTACGCGCTCGGACACATCATCCACAACCCCCAGGAGGTGGCCCGGCTTGAGGAGGCGGGCGTCAACCAGTCGACCGAGCTGGACCAGGTCCCCGCCGGCAGCACGATCCTCATCCGCTCGCACGGGGTTCGGCCCGAGGTCATCGAGGAGGCGCGACGCCGAGGCCTGAAAGTCGTCGATGCCACGTGCAAGCTGGTCAAGCGGGCCCAGCAGATCGTCCAGGAACTCTACAATGACGGCTACCAGGTCGTCATGATCGGCGACGCCAACCATCCCGAGGTGGTCGGGGTGGTGGGATACGCCGGCAACGTCATCGTCATCAACAGCCCCGATGAGGTCGACCGGTTGCCGACCCCTGCCCGCCTCGGTGTGGTCGCGCAGACAACCCACGCGCCCGAGCACGTTGCAAAGGTTGTCCAGGCCATCGCATCACGCCCCTTCCGAGAGATCCGCATCGTCAGCACGCTCTGCAACGAGGTCAGCCGCCGCCAGACGGCCGCCGTCGATCTCGCCCGGCAGGTGGACGTCATGTTCATCCTGGGCGGCCTGCACAGCGCCAACACGCGCCAGCTCGCGCGATTGTGCGAGCAGCAAGGCGTGCCCACCTATCACCTCGAAACATGGGAGCAGTTCCAACCAGCGATGGTGGCCGGCAAGCAGACGGCCGGGGTGGCCGCGGGCACCAGTACACCCGAGCGAATCATCCAGGACTTCGTCAAGCGGCTCGAGGCGGTCGAGCCGTGATGACATGCATCCGGCTGATCGAGCAGCGCAGTAGCCTTGGCGCAGTCTGTGGCACGGCCCCCTTGTGGCACGGCCTCTTTGTGGCACGGCCGCCTTGTGGCACGGCCCCCTTGTGGCACGGCCGCCCTCGGCCGTGTGGTTCTCCCAGCCGAGGGCGACTGGGCCATATCCTCCCAGCCGAGGACGACTGGGCCATATCCTCCCAGCCGAGGGCGACTGGGCCATATCCTCCCAGCCGAGGGCGACTGGGCCACAGCTACCCTCCCCAATGCGCCCGCGCCGGATGAATTTGGCGGCTCGGGCATGTGGGATGAATCCGGCGGTTCGACCCCGCTCCCGGCTTCGCCTTCGGCTACGTCGTGGCAAGCCCACCAGCGGCTCGGGCAAACGATTGCACGAATCACCCGCCCCGCCGCTTGCCCACACACGCCAGGTAGATGATGAACTCCTCACCGCCGTCCACGCCGAGAAGCCGGTTCATCACGTCGTCGTCGACGGCCCCGATCGCGCAGCAATTCAACCCGAGCACCTCGCACGCGAGGTAGAGATTCTGGCAGGCGTGTCCCGCGTCGAGATAGATATAGCGGTAGCCGCGCTGCTGGTACTTCCAGCGCGCTCGCTCGATGACGGCCGTCCACGCGAACGTCACTCCGCACAGGGAAACCATCTGCTGCTGCAGGCAAGCGGCCGCTGCGGCGTTGCCGAGCGAGGCATCCTCCCGCAGCTTCGCGAGCCGGTGGTCGATGGGCTGGTAGCGATAGAGTCCCGGCCTCAGCGACTCCACGCGGTTCACCAGCAAATACGTCTCGAGCGGACACCGCGCCCCCGCCGACGGAACCGTCCGCATCGTATGCCCCTCGATCACCTTCAGCACGCCCTGCGTCGCCCAGAGCAGCGAAGACAGCTCGGGCATCCTCAGCGGCACATCCGCGAAGTTCCGTCTCGAACGCCGTGATTCGATGAGACTCCAAAACGGCTCCGCCTGCTTTCCCCCGGCCGCCTCTCGCGGCAACTCGACGGTCTCCGCGCCGGTTGGGACCGGCTTCTGCGGTGAGGGCACAGGCCGACCACGCATCATGTCGCTCGGCGTGTTGACGTACTTGTACTTCGTGTGCTCTTGGAATTCCTCCCCGATGTTGTCCACGTCGGCCTGAATGCGAGCCATTTGCTGTCCTCCTTCGGTCTTGCGGTGCGTCTTCCGTACGATTGAGCCAATCGGATCGGAAATCAACTGCTCCACGAGTCAGGTTGGATGCCCGGCCGGCGGCGGGATAATACGCGACATTTTACCCACAACAGAGTAATTGACAGGGGTGCAACCTGTTCGTAGAATTCTGGGTAGACAACCAGGGAGCTGTTCGTTCTTTGCGTCTGCGGCTACGGGGGAGCGACAGATCGCTAGTATTCGCTAACCGGACGCGCGTGCCTGAGGACATGCGCGGTCTCGGTTCATCTCTTGAAGGGCATTTGCGGTGGCATCGCTGACGGTTCTGCAGGGCCCGGATCGGGGACGCGTCTTCAAGACGACGGACGACGCGACGCTGATCGGCCGATCGAGCAATGTCGTTCCGCTGACCGACAACACGGTGTCGCGTCGGCATGCGCAGCTTGTGCCCGAGAACGGCCGCTGGCTCCTCGTGGACCTCAACAGCATCAATGGGACGTTCCTCAACGGCCAACGCATCATCGATCCGATCATCCTCAAGCACGGCGACCAGATCCGAATCGGGAGCACGGTCCTCGTCTACGCCGGCGAGGGTCGGACCGAAGACCAGGAGGTCATGTTCTTCCCCGGGGAGAGCTCCAGCTTGGACACCGCAACGCCGGCGCGGGATCCCTCCATCCTGAGCCGCGCGCCCAGCAGCGAGGACAGCGTCATCATCGCCGACCAGCGGACGGCCGAGGCGGTCCGCTCGTGGCGGGTGATGCAGAGCCTGATCCAGGCGATCGGTTCGGTGGTCTCGGCCGACCAGCTCCTGGAGCGCGTGATGGACACCGTGTTCGACGAGGTCCACGTCGATCACGGGTTCATTCTCATGAAGGACGAGGAGTCCGGCGAGCTCCTGCCGCAGGTCATCCGCCGCCGCACGAAGACCGGAACCGCCAGCAGCGGACAGATCACGACCAGCGAGACGATCGTCAAGCACGTGGTGAGCCGCAAGGAGGGCATCCTCTGCGCGAACGCCCAAGCCGACCGCCGGTTCGCGGCATCGAAGGAGAGCAGCATTCACAGCTACGGCCTGCGCTCGGTCATCTGCGTGCCCATCATGGTCCGCGAGGAGGTCCTCGGCGTGATCCACGTCGACAGCGCCTCGCAGGACTACCAGTTCACCGACGACCAGTTGCGGCTCATGGTGGCGATCGGCCGACAGACCGCCATGGCGCTCGAGAACCTCAAGCTGCTGTCCGCCCGAATGCAGACCGAACGTCTGGCCGCCACGGGGGAGACCGTCGCCTATCTTTCGCACTACATCAAGAACATCCTGCAAGGGCTGCGGGCCGGGGCCGACATGGTCGACAGCGGGCTGGGCAAGCAGAACCTGGATACGGTCTCGACCGGCTGGCCGATCGTGCAGCGCAACCTCGACAAGATCTACAACCTGACCGTCAACATGCTCGCCTACAGCAAGGATCGCGAGCCGAATCGGCAGATGGTGCAGCTCAGTCAGATCGTCCGCGAGGTGGTCGAGCTCGTGCAGCGGCAAGCGGACGAGAAGCAGATCATGCTCCTGCCGGAGACCGACGTCGACGACCCGCCCATCCCCGTCGATCCGGACGGCGTCCACCAGGTCGCCATGAACCTCATCACCAATGCTCTCGATGCCGTGGAGCGCAAGGAGGGCATCATCAACGTGCGAATCAAGTTCGACGAGGAAGAGCAAGAGGCGGTCCTGGTGGTCGAGGACAACGGCCCGGGCATCGCCGCCGAGGAGCTGCCCCACATCTTCGAGGCCTTCCACTCCACGAAAGGGCAGGCGGGCACGGGGCTCGGGCTCGCCGTCGCCCGGAAGATCGTGCACGAGCACAACGGCCGGATCGAGGTCAGCAGCACCGCGGAGTTGGGAACGACGTTCCGCGTCCGCCTGCCGATCGCCCAGGCCGTCCCGTACGAAAGCGAAGAGACCTTCGGCCCGCGGTGACGCCCGCCCTCGGCCTCCCCCTACCCCGCACCGACGGCAACGGACCGGCCTGGGGACAGGCCGGCTCGGAATGCACCTTACGATGGGTTCCACGGCCGTGGGTCTGGCACAGCGTCCGCTACCGCAATCGAGATGACGTAATCTCGAAGCGAGCGCTTTCGTATATTGGGCAGGTATCGTCTTTCGGTGTGCGCTTCGGGCCCTCCCCTCGGGCTCTCGTACGGCTCGGAGTTGACACCCCGTTGCGCGCCGGTATCGTAAACGCCGGTGGTGCGAGGCGGGGATCAAAACGGGCGATCGCGCCGGCCTCTCCAAAGACACCCTACCCGTTGTGCGTCCCCGCCGGCACCCAGGCACGCAGGAGGCACCGATGACGGAACCGAATGATCCTCAAGGAACCGATGCGCCGGAGGTTGTGACGGAAGAGCGACGCTCGTCGTGGCACGAGCTCTACAAGACCGAGGACTATTGGGCCATCTGGCTCGGCTTCGCCCTGATCATCGCCGGGCTGGTGACCTTCCTCCCCCGCCCCCCCGAGGGCATGCATGCCAAGATCGAGGAGGCGAACCGGACCCTGGCGGCGGAAGGTAAGGCCGCTCCCTATCGCACCGTCGCCTGGCACAAGGCCAACGACGCCAAGTCCAAGATCAAGGCGACGAGCCAAGGCTTCGCCAAGACCCTCGGGCATTGGGTCGGCAAACCGCACGGCTGGAAGACGAATCCGATCGAGGCGTTCGTCATGGGGGACGAACAGGCCGCCGCCAAGAAGGCCAAGCTCCAGCCGAAGCACGACGACGCCGAGCAAGAGGCCCAGACCGCGCTCGCCAAGGCCCTTGCCGCGGACCAGGCCGCCAAGGCCGTCGGCTACGAGAAGCCCGAGCTGAATCAGAAGGCCAAGACGGCCATCGCCGACTGGCGCGAGGCCAAGCAGTCGGCCTCGGCGCTGAGCAAGAAGCTGAAGTCCGCCCAGGGCTACAACCAGGTGGGCTATCTGATCGGACTGGGCGTGTTCATGGCGATCTTCTTCGGCATCGGCGCCCGGTTCGTCGACATCGGTTTCGTCAAGTT
>CAZKCX010000158.1:0-11643 GCA_964550865.1 uncultured Planctomycetales bacterium | reverse complement strand
AAAGCCATGACCCGCAAGGAGCTAGTAACCGGAGCTAGCTAGAGATTCAGTTCCCGAGAAACCCGAGCAGCAGGAGCCCCGGCCCGATCCCGTCTCGGGCGCGACGGTCCGTCTTCACGGGCAGGACGACGTACGCGATGAGGAACAAGAGAAACGGCTCGTAGTACTTCTGGTACGTCATGCTGTTGCAGGCGTTGGCGGCCAGCCACAGCGGGAAGCTCACCACCATCAGGTGCTCGCCCCGTGCGATCAAGAAGCGGGCCATCCCATAGAGACAGACCGCGCCCACCGGCAGCAGCCCCCAGAAGACCACCGAGCTAGACAGGAACATAGGGAGCTTCGAGACGATCAGCCACAGCGCACCGCCCCGATCCCCGTGGGAGACGTCCGCCAGCGGATACTCGTTCGAGACCGGATGCACGAGCAGAACCGCACACGCAATCGCGGCCACAACCACCACGGGCAAGAACCCGACCCGCGTCTGCCGCGCTGCCTCCCACACCCACATCCCGCAGAGCCCGCCATACAACCCCAGCAGCGAAAGAACGTACACGGGCACCTCGCCGTTGAGCCCCGAGGCCGTGTGCGCCGCCGAAAAGCCCGGCGGGGCCATGCCTCCCCATAGGAGCAAGAAATACCCCAGCCCCGCGATGGGAAGCAGGCTCGGCAGGACGATGTCGGCCACGGAGGCCTCCCGCTGCCCTTGCCGATACCGCAGCAAGCCGAAGAGCAAATAGGCTCCGATGAGCCACGCGTAAATCTGCCGCGTGAGCACCGCGCATGCGATCAACGCGCCGGCTCCCCACAGCGACTTCCTTGCCGGCGGATACACGTCCATGGTGTACAGCGCCAGAAGCGCAAAAAGCAGCGCGGCGTTGTCCGTGGAGAGCCGGATCGCCGGTCCGAGGAAGTACGGCGACACCATGAGGACGAGGACAAAGTAGAACGCCCTGATCGGATCGCCCCGCCGCCCAAGATACCGATAGCACACGAGGAGGGCGCACAGACTGATCACGGCGTTGAGCACGCGAAGGGGAATCATGCCGGCGCCTGTGACCAGCGCGGCAAGCGTCAATACGGCATGGTAGAGGGGCGTCGTGGCGGAGGGGTAGTCGATGAGGTCGATACGCGGGAACTCCACGGCGAAACCCACCACCGTCGGGTAATGGTAGAGCCGCTCGTCGAGCGAATCGAAGGTGTCGATGTCGGACTTGAAGATAAGAGGGGTCGCCAGCCCCGCAAAGCACAACGCGAGCAGGACATATGGGAGATAAGGGGACGTCTGGATGAGACGGCGGTCGAAGCGCATGCCATAGAGTGCCCGGCACGATGAGCACGTGCCACCGGTCCCCCACGTTCGAGCCACCGCATCGAGCGAGCGAAGACCTGTGAAGGTCCCATCCAATCTGCCCGCGCTCGCGCGACCGCCCGTTCGCCTCTGTAGTTGAGCCGGGCTCCGCCGAGGTTGTCAAGGTTCGTCCGTCGGTTCCCCGTGGCGCCGGGCAAGGGCTTCCACGAAGGCGGTATTGCCCGAATCCGCTCGCACCGCCCCTGCGCAGCTTGGTACACCGTCTTGCCCCCGGCTTGAAAACCCTTCGGCGTCTCCCGGGCACGCACCATCGAGGAAGGACAACCGCATCTCAGCGGTCGACATGATCGGACCTTCTAACGGGGTAGGAGCAGCCGTTGAAAACAGACATCTATACGTGCGTCGTGAGAAGCTCTTCTGCATCTTTCGCGTGCTATCCGAGGACCAACCCGGTGAAACCGAGCGGAACTCCTGGTTTCCCCTACTACAACCAAATGGATCCCACGACACCTCCGATAAGGCGCACTTGGTGGAAGACAGGGATTACAGGGCGGGAATGCAGTCACGTGCGGCTAGTTGATGCCAACGGGATAGGAGGTTGGTAGCTCCCGCATGCGTGAGGACCGAGCGCAACCATACGGCGGGAGTTTTCGAAGTAAAGCGCGCTGCCGGCCTGACCGATGCTGTCTCTCACACGGGTGCAAAGAAGCGAGTGCCGCGGATTCTCAACAGGTAGAGGTCTCTTGAAATTCTACAGGCAATCGCGGTGAGGGTCTGCGCCCACCGATCGGAATGTGCGCGAGATCACCCAGCGCCACCGTGAGAACTCGGACCGTAGCAGTGCTGCGCAGACGACGCAGAACCAGCGACGAATCGAGACGATCCTGCGCACGCACACGTGTGTTGCCCTGACTGCCGGGGAGCGGCGAACACCGACGTCCTGTAGCTCTTCGTTGGGCTTCGACGTCGATCGGACACGCGTCCGCCCGGTTATGCATGCGTGAGGGGCGCGCATACACAACCCGCCAGGAAGGGAATCCAACGGGCTTGGACGTGGATGACCCCTGACCTGACAACGACCGAACAGAAGAGGCACCTATGGATACGCCCCTGTATCTGAACAACGCCGCAAGCGCTTGGCCGCGAGCTCCGGGCGTGGCCGAAGCCGTCGCTCGTTGCCTCGAAGAGGCTCCGTCGCACCCCGGGAGAATCGTCTCCCGTGCCACGGATGCGGTAGCGAAATGCCGTTCGGGTCTCGCGCGATTGCTGGGTGTGGCCGACCCGACGCGAATCGTGCTCACCCAGAACGCCACGCACGCGCTGAATCTGGCGATCCTCGGGATGGGACTCAGAGCGGGCAACCGTGTGGTGACCACGGTCATGGAGCACAACTCCGTCCTGAGGCCCTTGGCCCACCTAGAGGAGCGGGCGGGCATCCATATCGACATCATCGGCCTGGGCGAAGACGGCGGGCTCGACACCGACGCGTTCGAGCGTGCGGTCGACCGGAAGCCCAGATTGGTTGTCGTGAACCATGCCAGCAACGTCACCGGCCGCATCACCCCTGCGAAGCGTCTCTTTCGCTGCGCGAAGGAGGCGGGTGCCACGACCTTACTCGACGTCTCCCAATCGCTGGGCCACATCGCCGTTAACGCCTTTGAGCTGCATGCCGACATGGTGGCCTTGACCGGTCACAAGGGCCTGCGCGGTCCTGCGGGAACCGGGGCGTTGTACGTCGCACCGGGGATCGAACTCGATCAGGCGTTTGTGGGAGGCACGGGCGTCCGGAGCGACCTCCGCCTGCACCCGCCTGATATGCCTACCCGACTGGAGGCCGGCACCCCGAACGTCCCCGCACTGGCCGGGCTGTCCGCCGCTCTCCAGTGGCTCGACGCCGAAGGAGAGGTCTTCGCCGCGCGGGAACAGGAGGCAAAGGAAACCTTACGAACCGGGCTGCGCGAGATCCCAGGCGTGGGACTCTTCGACGGGGACCCCGGGGCCGACGGAACCGCCATCGTCTCTTTCCGGGTCCGTGGATGGGACGTGGAAGAGACCGGTTATGTGCTCGCGGAGAGCTTCGGCATCGCCTGCCGCACCGGGCTGCATTGTGCGCCTTTGATCCACCAGGCCCTCGGCAGCGCCCCGGAAGGCACGGTCCGGTTCAGCCCTTCCGGCGCAACGACCGAGGAGGACATCGCCTATGCCGTCGACGCCGTGCGGTCACTGGCGTCGAAAGGAAGAAATGCCGGCTAAGGGGAAGAGGACGAGCTAGATGAGGATCGTGTCGAGCACGAAGGTCGAGGACTGCTTCGACGGTAGCGTCGTCTACGAGTACGAGTTCGACGCGACTTGGGACGAGGACGCCGTGAAGGACTTGGCCCGTTTCGGCGAGCTGGAGTACTTCTCGGACTTCCCGCGCCCCCTCTTCCGCGTGCGGAGCGCCGGAGGGATGTTCGTCAAAGGGGTGTCCGGCAGCAACCGCTGCCGCGTCATCTTTTCGCGCAAAGGCAAAGAGGAACAGAAGGCGGCGTTCGAGGAGGTCTTCCGGGGACATAGGAAGGGGGGACAGCCGCCCGGAGCTGAAGCGTCAAACGAAATCCATTGAAACGACCCAGTATGGACAGGCGGGGTTGCTAGCGTTCCGCCGACGCCCGGCCTGCTCAGAGAACGAAACACGTACAAGGAGAAACCACATGGTCGCGAAGCCCAATCCCGAAAGGAGACTGTGACATGGGACAGACACTGCTTGCGTTTTATGAGGCAATCAAGAAGGAAGGTGGCACGCAGATGGAGATGCGTCTGGCGATGAAGACGGGGATTCCCTCCGCCAAGGCGGGCGCAGAAGCCGATTCGCCGAACAACATTCAGAAGTTCAAGGCCGCGTACAAGGAGATCGCTGGCAAAGACGCCCCCGTCAGCTGACGCCTAGCTCACTGAAAGGAGAAATCTGTCATGGCACAGTTCAAGACGACGGAACTGCACTTGGATCATCAAATCGATGGAAGGACCTGGCGGCACTACCTCAACGGCGAGTTGTCCGTGCTCCACTGCCATCACTATGCCACCCTCTACTCGCAATTGGCGGACGACTGCGAGCTGCTCGACGGCAAGAAGCTGTTGATGGAGTGCGCGGAGGATTCCTTCTATCCGGTGCTTTCGAACTACTTCGCCGAGAACGGCATCGACACGACGGCGGAACGGATCGCGATTGCCGAACAATACTTCGCGGCCTACGGCCTGGGCAGCATGCGCGTGAGCTGCGCCGGTCCGGATTCGGGCGAGGTCGTGCTCGACCACAGCCACGTGGACGAGGGCTGGGTCAAGAAGTGGAGCAAGCGCGACGCCCCTGTCAATTTCATCGGATGCGGCTACATCGCCGCCCTCTTCGCGGCGGTCTTCGACAGGCCGACCCGCGCCTTCGATGTCACGGAGGTCCAGAGCATCGTCAGCGGCGCCGAGTGCTCGCGATTCAACGTGGTAGCCAACTGAGCGACGTACTTCCCTGAAAGGAGAACGCATTATGATAGATCGCAAACGCGTCATCAAAGACATGTCCAAGGTGGCCGAGGGCGTCGTCGGAAATGACGAAGGCCTGATCCCGGCATTCAACGTCTTCGTTCAGCAGCTTCCCGCGGCGTTCTGGAGCAGCTTCGCGGAGCGCCTGACGCGCAGGGTACCCGTAGACCTCCTCGATGCGGCCGAGTGGCTGTTGATCAATGCCGCGCACGAATGCGGTTACCATACCGGCTATGGCATCATCACCTCCGAAGAATGGAACGCGGTCGTCGGACCCATGATCAAGAATCCACCTGAGGACGTCCTGCATGGGGCCTTCGCCGTGTTCACCGCCTGGGGGTGGGCCAAGGCCGAGATCGTCGAGCTGGTGGCCGGTGAGAAGATGGTCGTCCGCGCATATGACTACTACGAGGCCGACGTCGTCGGGCATGGCGCGTCCAACAAGCCAAGCGCCTACATGATCCGCGGCGTCTGTGCCGCGTTCATGGATCTCGCCTACGGGGGAGACTACGATCCCACAGGTGCGACGGGTTTGCGCACGTTCCAGTGCGCCCAGACGAAGGGCATCGAATGCGGCGACGACTACGGTGAGTTCGTCGTCACCAAGGCCTGACCCACGTTGGCCGCAGTAGCCACGGATCTTCCTCGGCGCGGGGGAGTCCTCCCAGGGCTCCCCCGTCGTCAGGGGTAGATACGTCCGGCGTTATTTCGCGACAACGAACGGGTTGCCCTTCCGTTTGGGGAGCCAAGCGGACGACTACGCCGCGAGCTCCTTCCTCCGTTCGTTCTCGAACAAACCCTTCGGAGAAGCTGTCTGTACCCACGCCCTCCGGCAGTATGGACCTCTCCCGGCCGATTCACTTTGCACTCGCGCGCCACACCGCATAGACCCGCTTCTTCCGCGCATCCTTCGATTCGGCGTACGACGCGAGCACCGTGGCCAACCCGTCGCAGAGCTTCACGGCCGTTTCGACGTACGCCTTGTCGGCCGCGCGCTGCCTGTCGTCCGGCAGCCGCGTCAGCTTGCCTTCGCCGAGGAGCCGACCGCGATGGGCGAGCGTCGCCACGTAGTCCAAGGCGAGCCGGGCGTAGCCCATCATCATCCGCGCCTCGCACGTGGTCCAATGCCCGCCGTTGACCCAGTGGCCGAACTTCCAGATGCCCGTCAGCGGGTGGTACATATCGTCGAGCGACGGGTGGTTCGTGATGATCAGGTCGTGGCGTCGCAGGCCGGGGATGGAGGCGATCTTGGCGTAGATCTTCTCGGCCTGTGCGTCGTCGGCCACGCGGAAGCAGATGGCATCGTGGTTGCAGACGGCCTCGAAGTAGCCGTGCTTGGCCGCGCCGAAGACGCCGTGCCGCGTGCCGTCGGGGTCGAGCGACTTGATGAAGTACCCCTCGTCGGTCGTCAGTGTGGGCAGTCCCTTTCGGGCGAGGTCGCGGCGCTTCGTGTAGAGCCTGACCTTGTCATCGCGGCCGGCGAGCTTCTCCAGCTCGATCAGGCGGTCGAGCGCGGCGATGGTCGTGATCGACAGCCCGGCGAGGTAGGACTTGTCGTACTTGCGGGGTCCGCGCTTCCAGCCGGCGTGGCTGGGGGCGAGGAGGTTGCCGGCCGCTCCGGTCAGGAAGAGGTTGTTGTTCGGATCGCGGCGGGTCTCGATGAAGTTCGCGCATCGCTCGAGCTTCGGCAGGTAGTGGTCGATGGCGTCGGCGTCACGGGAGATCAGGAGCAGCTCGGCCTGCATGAGCAGGCCCGCGGCGGTGAACTCCATGCCCCAATCGTGGATGTCCGTCCAGCCGTCGCCCTGCTTGTAGACGATCCAACCCGGGGCGGCCGCATCGCAGAGGCTCCCGTCGGGCGCGACCCAATCCTTGGCGCCGACGCGCTTGCCGTCGCCCATCTGATCGAACCAGAGGTCCTGCGCGTTCTGCAGAAACGTGGCGTAAGGCTCCTCATAGAACGGTAGCGCGCAGTACGTCGGGCCGTAGCTGTTCTGGATCCACCACGCGCCCCACGTCGGGCCTTCGACCAGGCCGTTCCACTTCGGCGTGTAGAGCATGGGCAGGTTCTGGAACTCGGCGTCGGGCGCGAACATGCGGCGGGCGATGTCGAGGAGTTCGAGGTACTCGACGTCGCCGGCGCCGGTGTAGAACTCGCCGTTGAACTCAGCGGCGGACGTTGTGGCGGTGGTCGAGAGCGTCGCGATCGATACGGCCGCGAGGATTACGCGGGTTCGCGATGTGTGTTGCATGGGGATAGCTCCTTGGTCCCGGGGTTTCCGGTCAGGCGATTACGAGAAGCACGCCTTGTGTATCCTTTCGGCCAGCCCATCAAGGCCTGAAAGGCCGACACAAAATAGCCGGGGGCGCAGTCCGCCGGAACGGCGGACGCAACCCCCGGAACTGATCCATTCGATAGGCGACGTCCGCGAGGTCGGTGTCGTCCCAGAGACCGTCAGCCTTCATGTGCTCGTCGATGCGTGTATCGGCATCGAACGGGGTGCGATAACCGGTCCAGCCGTACCAGGCCTCCTTCAGTCCGCAGAGGATCTGCTCCCGCGTGTAGCCACTTTCGATAGGGCTCGACATGGTACGCTTCGTCTCAACGCTTAACCGGCAAGAAGTGTCGAGGATCCCAAGCAGGGCACGCTCACGTCTCGCCGGTGTCCGTTGAATCGTTGGTTGCCGGGGTCTCCTCGTCCTTCTCGTTGAGTTCTACCGGTGCCCCTTGCGGGCTTCGGAAACCCCAAATGCCAAGCCACGCGGCGAACACAAGCATAATGAGAAAGACACCCGCGAGAAAGACGACCAGAAGAAAGCACCATGATAGGAAGGGAATGGCCCTGACAAGCAAGCCTCCCTCTTCAACGGTGGTGATGTAGTCTGCGTCTTGCATCGGAGCGCTCGCTATACTCACCACTACCATATCTCGCCCCTACAGGGCGAATGAATTTGTGGTGGCCGTTGACCAGGGGTTTCGTCCGCCTAAGGGGCGGACTACACCCCTGGCTATTCTACCTCGCCCCGTTGGGGCGAATAAGGAACAAGAGTGCGTTGGTGGGTCGAGACGACCAGCGCTGTGAACATGTTTGGACAAGGCGGGGACAGGCAGCTTTTCCGAAGGCACTGTCTGGCAGCGAATGGGCTGAGGAGTTGGAGGCGTAGCCGGCCTCTTGCTTGCATAACGGGAAAAGCAGCCTGTCCCCTAAATTCGCCCTAAATTCGCCCGTTGGGGCGGCATCTGTTTAGCGTTGCGTGGCCATACCGCTCAACGAGCCTTTCTGCGACGGAAAGCGACCGGCCTGGGGACAGGCCGGCTCTGAAGGGATACTTTACGCATGCCGTGTTTCCTGCGTTGTCACCGAGCATGCTCGCGCGTTGCTGTTTCCTGTAGAATGGACGGCATGTCATGTCTGAAGCCATTCGTTTCGGTCGTGCTGCTGGCGACGGCGGCGGCGGGCGCAGAGCAGGTGGGCGCGACGTCGGCGGTCGGGCCGGTGGGCGCTGCTCGTGCGTCGGATCCGCCTACGGTCGACTGCGCGTTTCCCGGCGGCAACATCGTGGTCGACAAGATCGAGGGCGACACGGTTCACCTCCGACCGGACCTGCGGGATACGAAAGGCTGGTGGTTCTACTGGTGCTTTCGCG
Organism: uncultured Planctomycetales bacterium; assembly: GCA_964550865.1. Classification (GTDB taxonomy): domain Bacteria; phylum Planctomycetota; class Phycisphaerae; order UBA1845; family JAFGLZ01; genus JAFGLZ01. The sequence goes on along the minus strand of CAZKCX010000158.1, from coordinate 3,170 downwards.
TCCGGGGCGCGGCGGGGCGGACGATGACGTTCCGGTTCAAGGGGCGCAACCCCATCGGCCTGACCGGACCGGCCGTCAGCACCGACGGCGGCATGCATTGGTCCTGGTTGGGATCCGACGCCGTGGATGGCGCATCGTTCACCTACGACTTCCCGGCCGACGCGCGGGAGGTCCGGTTCTGCTTCACGATGCCCTACCAGGAATCCGACCTGCGGCGGCTCCTCCGGCGTCATCAAAACAACGCCCACCTCTCCGTCGCGACGCTCTGCAAGACCAAGAAGGGGCGGTCGGTCGAGCGGCTTCACGTCGGCAAGCTGACCGGCGAGCCCACGCACCGTGTCCTGCTGACGTGCCGCCACCACGCGTGCGAGACCATGGCCAGCTACGCGCTGGAGGGGATCCTCGAGGAGGTCCTGAGCGGAACGGACGCCGGCGCCTGGCTTCGGCGGAACGTCGAGGTGCTCGCGGTTCCGCTTGTGGACAAGGACGGCGTCGAAGACGGCGACCAGGGCAAGAACCGCAAGCCGCGCGATCACAACCGCGACTACGCGGGCGAGAGCATCTATCCTTCGGTCCGGGCGCTGCGCGAGTTCGTCCCCCGCTGGTCGCAGGGTAAGCTCCGCATGGCGATGGACATGCACTGCCCGTACATTCGAGGCAAGCAGTCCGAGCGGCTCTATCAGGTCGGCCACCGAAGTGCGTCGGTTTGGCGGGAGCAGCAGGCGTTCGCTACGATCCTGCAGGGGGTTCGGACCGGTCCGATTCCGTATCGCGCGGAGAACGACCTGCCGTTCGGTCAGAGCTGGAACACCGGGAAGAACTACACCGCGGGCAAGTCGTGCGCCCGTTGGGCAAGCGAACTGCCGGGCATCCGGCTGGCGACCTCGCTGGAGCTTCCGTATGCCAAGGCCGACGGGCAGACGGTGACGGCCGCGACGGCCCGAGCCTTCGGCCGCGACCTTGCCCGGGCGATTCGAAGGTATCTGGAACGCGAAGCGCCATCCCAGGATGGCGGGCATGGAAAGAAGAAAGGCGATGAGTGATGCGCGTATTTGGTCACGGGGAATCGGAACGGACGTGGAATCGGACCCTATTGGTGCTGGCGGTGGTGGCATGCTTCGCAGCGACGGCGTCGGCCGAGACGGTCTACATTGAGGCCGAGGGCTTCGACGACATGGGCGGTTGGGTCGTCGACACGCTGGCCATGGACCAGATCGGCTCGTCGTATGCCCTGGCGCACGGCATGGGCGTGGCCGTCAAGGATGCCGAGACGACCGTCACGCTGCCCAAGGCCGGTACCTATCGGGTCTGGGTCCGCACGCGCAACTGGGTCGCACCGTGGGACGTCGACGGCGCGCCGGGTCGTTTCAAGCTGTTGGTGAACGGCAAGCCGTTGAAGACCGTCTTCGGCAGCTCCGGTGCGGATTGGCACTGGCAGGACGGCGGCACCGTCGAGATCGCCGACAAGAAGACCACACTCGCCCTGCGCGACCTGACCGGCTTCGACGGTCGTTGCGATGCGATCCTCCTAACGACCGATTTGAATTTCACGCCCCCAAACGAGGCTGAAGCCCTGGCCGAGTTCCGGCGCAAGGCACTCGGCCTGTCGGACGGTCCTGAGGACGCCGGACGCTTCGACCTCGTCGTGGTCGGCGGCGGCATGGCCGGCACGTGCGCGGCGATCTCCGCAGCACGGCTGGGTCTCCAGGTCGCGCTCATCCAGAATCGCCCCGTCCTCGGCGGCAACAACAGCTCGGAGGTCCGCGTCCACCTCCAAGGTCGGATCCACCTCCCGCCCTATCCGCGGCTGGGCGATGTCGTCGACGAGTTGGACTCCGGGCGGCAGGGCAACGCCAAGCCCGCCGAGTACTACGGCGACGCCAAGAAGCTCCGCATCGTCCGCGAGCAGGAGAACCTCCACCTGTTCTTGAACACGCACGCGTACAAGGTCGAGAAGCGAGAAGGCCGCATGGCCGCCGTCATCGCACGGCACACGAGAACGGGCAAGGACCTCCGCTTCGCCGGCCCGCTCTTCGTCGACTGCACCGGCGACGGCACAATCGGCTTCCTGGCCGGCGCCGATTACCGGATGGGGCGCGAGAGCCGTGCCGAGACGGGCGAATCGCTCGCACCGGAGAAGGCCGACGACATGACGATGGGCATGTCGGTCCAGTGGTACTCCGTGCCGACGGACGAGCCCTCGCCGTTTCCGGAGTGCCCGTGGGCCGTAGAGTTCGACGAGAAGTCCTGCCAGCGCGTCATGATGGGCGAATGGGACTGGGAGACGGGGATGAATCGCGATCAGGTCGTCGAGGCCGAGCAGATCCGTGACTACGCCTTGCGGGTGGTCTACGGCAACTGGTCGTTCCTGAAGAACCACGCCAGGGACAAGGCCAAGTACGCCAAGCGCCGTCTCGGCTGGGTCGCCTACATCGGCGGCAAGCGGGAGTCGCGGCGGCTCTTGGGTGATGTCATCCTGCAGCAGCAGGACATCGAGGAGCAGCGCGAGTTCCCCGACGCGTGCGTGACCACGACGTGGACGATCGATCTGCACTACCCCGCGCCGGAGAACACCAAGCACTTCCCGGGTCGCGAGTTCCGCTCGATCGCCAAGCATCGCAAGATCAAGCCGTATGCGATTCCGTACCGGTGCCTGTACTCGCGGAACGTGCCGAACCTCTTCATGGCCGGACGGGACATCAGCGTGACGCACGTGGCGCTGGGCACCGTCCGCGTGATGCGGACGACGGGGATGATGGGCGAGGTGGTCGGCATGGCCGCGTCGCTCTGCGTGAAGAAGGACACCACGCCTCGCGGCGTGTACGAGAATCACCTCGACGAGCTGAAGTCGCTGATGCAGCGCGGCGTCGGGAAGGCGGCGACGGTCGGCAAGGTGAAGCCGTAGTCTCATCGCATGAATCGGTCTCCCGTGACTCACGGCCAGGATGGCGCTCTCAGGGCACTGCTCACAGAGCAGTGGCACGTCCGCTTCGCTACGCTGCGCCGTGGCAAGCACGCCCCCGCTAAGCTGCTTTCAAGAGAGATTGAACCGTGCGTCAGAAGAAAGTTGAATCTGGGTTGGCCATGGGTTTAGCCGAGGGGGTCCATCGCTGGCGCGATGAGGACGCGAATCCCCGGTCGAATTCGTGTCCCCCACCTCTGAAGAGGTG
>CAZKCX010000157.1:0-11681 GCA_964550865.1 uncultured Planctomycetales bacterium | reverse complement strand
GGAGGTGGGAGGTTTCGGCCTGGGTGAGCACCACCCAGCGTCCGCTCTGGAGCATCTCGGATAGATCGACGTGCTCGAGCGCGGTGCGGAAGAGCCTCAGGTCGGGCTCGACGATGATGAGGAAGGCGTCCCCCTTCAGCCGTTCGAAGAGGGCGCGCACGTGGTGACCCAGACCGAAGCCGCAGACAATCAAACAGAAGCCCTCGCTCGTATCGACACCGTCGACGAACTTCTCGGCCTCCTCCTGTGGGCGGTAACGGCTATGCAGCCAGATCGATCGGCCCTCGGGCGTCGGGATCTGGAGCGTGGCCGGACCGGCCTTCGAGGGCTCCGCCGGCAGAAGCTCATCGTCCGGGATGGCCTCGAGCTGGACGGCGAGCTTCGCGTCGTGCTTCCACACGCCTGCCATGTTGCGGACGTAGACGGAATCCGTTGTGGGTGACGTCGTTGTCATGGCGTCTCACGATGCGGCGCGTGTCGTGGTCGCGCTCTCTCCGCATCATAAGAGCCGACTTCGCGTGAGACAACGACGCCGCAGCTGGACCAGGGGTGTTACGCCTGTCGATGTGGGAACGGGCGGCTAGTACTGCGTTTCACAAATCGTGCGACTATGGACAGGACCGCACACTACACTGTGGCTGCGCGAGCCGCGGCATTCATGCCGCGCGGCCGCGCCGGATGAATCCGGCGGCTCGGCCACGTAGTCGCGATACTTCTGAAATGCAGCACTAGGTCCAGGAAACGATCTGAACGCGAAGCTCGTGCGAGCCGTCGGCCCGGGCGGCCTCGTAGTAGTAGCGCACGTCATCGCCGATCCTGATGGCGTTGACATACCGCATCGAGCCCGTGGCGTGCGGCCAATCCACCCAGGACGCATCGAGCGTCAACCGCTGCCATGTCCTCAGGTCCTCGCTGACACACACACCACAACGCTCCTCGAAGTTCTCCGAGGAGTCCTTGGCCCCGTCGTAGAAGCCGAGATACCCCCCGTCGACGGCGATGACGCTGTTCAGCCGAGTGCAGTAGCAGTCCCAGCCGGTGTCCGGCGGAGACAGGATCTCCCCGGAGAAGTCCCAGCGGAGCCCGTCCTCGCTGGTGGCCAGGGCAGAGGCCGAGCGGATGAGGCCCGTCATGTAGGCATCGCCGCCGCCGTGCATCGCGTCGGCATCCGAAGAGACGGCCGCACGGGCGATGGAGAGGAGCATGTGGTATTTGCCGTCGCGCGTGTAGACGAACGGGTCCTTCACGCCCTCGAGCCCGACGTCGGCCGCGGCGAAGACCTTCTGCCGATCCTGCGACCGAAAGCCGTCCGGGGTGTCCGAGGTCATCAGATCCGTCCGCCATCGTCGGTCGGACGGGTCGACATAGCTGAAGGCAAGGACCCATCGGCCATCCGCGGAACGGTACAGACAGCCGCGCTCGATCGAGTCGCTGTCGAGCTCCGTCTTGACCATGCGCCACGTCGTCTCGAAGTGAATCCCATCCGCGCTCGTGGCGAGTCGGGCCTCCCCGCCGCGCTCGAACTCGTGTCCTCGCGGCCGGCGGATCCGGTAGTAGAGGTAGTATCGCCTCTCGGCCTCGTCGTAGTGCACGTGGGGGGCGCCCGCCCACCAGCCGGGGTGCGGTTCGAGCGGCTCGACCACGGTCTGGCCGTCATCCGGTCGGATCGGCCGCAACACCTTGCCCTCACACAACACGCTACCGTCTTGTTGGATCTGCGCGTTCATGGGCGAGAACGTAGGCGGAGACCGCGTATCTGTCAATTCTTCCCGATACTCGGGCTTGGCAAGGGAACGACCAACGAATACAACCGGCAAGCTGCCGCCGAAACCGGAGGAGTGTGTGTTGCCGATGGAGCGGAAACCCAAGGGGAGTTTGCTCTGGCCGAGGGTCCTGGGCATGGTGATTCTCGCGCTCGGTATCGCCGGCGTGGTCCTGTTCGGAATCTGGTTGGGCTCGCTTGGTGCATTGGGCGCAGCGCTGGTGTGGTGGCTCGCGTGGCTCGCAAGGGAACGCGTCCAATGCCGCCAGTGGTCGTCTACCTCCGTACGCGAAAGCGGCGTGGTGTTCTTCGCCGAGGCGGCGCGGTGGCTCTTCATCCGATGGAGTTTCGTCCGCGTCGCCCGTGGGTTGCGGGCGGGCGGGTACACCGCCGCCATCGAGCTGTTCCCCTGGTGCGGAGACTGGCGAGGATTCCTCGCGATCCCCGCGCTGATGAGCCACGAAAGGATGCGGCGACGCGGTCGACGACTGGCCGAGAAGATCGTCCAATACCAAGAAGCATACCCCGGTCGTCCCGTCGACCTGATCGGGTACTCCTGCGGGGCCTACGTGGTGCTCGTCGCCTTGGAGTCGTTGCCGGAGCACGCCGCCGTGCGGACGGTGATCCTGCTCGGGCCGACCGTGCAGCCCGACTACGACCTGACGCCGGCGCTGAGGCACATCGGCGGACGCATGATCGCGCTGACGAGCCGTGGCGATTGGCTTATCAACGGCATCGGTCCGCTCCTGTTTGGCACGGCAGACCGAAAGCACACGCCGGCCGCTGGGATGGTCGGCTTTCGGGCGAACCTGGAGCCCGACGTGTTCGACCGTTTCCTCGACGTCCATTATCGCCTGCGCTTCCTTCGGAGCGGCTACGTCGGGGACCACTTCAGCGTCGCCTGTGCTGGGATGGCGCGGGACTACCTCTGCGACTGGCTCGAGGGACGCAACCTGCCGGACGCCCCGTGAATAGCCAGATTCGCGTCCCGGGCGGACCGGGTCGCCTCGCTGCGGCGGTGGGAAGCCACAAGCCGCTCGCCTATAATGAACAGCGACGGACAGCGCGAAGCCAACGAATCCTGTTCTGTGGAGGCACGGAGTGAGCCAATTCATGGTCGGCATCATCGGCGGGAGCGGCCTGGGCGACGCCCTCGGCGCGCAGACCCAAGGCCAAGAGCACAACATCGACACGCCCTTCGGTCCGACGAGCGGCCCCATTGTCACGACGCAGACGGACGGGGTGGACGTCGCCTTCCTCTCCCGTCATGGCCCCGGGCACCTCATCGGGCCGTCGTGGGTGCCGTATCGGGCGAACATCTACGCCATGAAGAAGCTGGGCGTCACGCATATCCTCGCCAGCGGCGCGACCGGCTCGCTGCGGGAGGGAATCGCGCCGGGTGACCTGGTCATCGCCGATCAGGTGATCGACAAGACGAACAAGCGCGCCAGCACGTTCTTCGACTCGGGGATGGTGGGACACGTCGAATTCGCCCAGCCGTTCTGTGAGAACCTGCGAAAGGTCCTCCTTGGCCTGGCGGATCAGGTACAGGCCCGCGTGCATGACGAGGGAACGTACGTCTGCATGGAGGGACCGCAGTTCTCCACGGTAGCCGAGTCGAAGATGCACCGCCTTTGGGGCGGCGACCTTATCGGCATGACGGTCATGCCCGAGGCCAAGCTCGCCCGTGAGGCGGAGATCTGCTACGCCCTGGTCGCCTTGCCGACCGACTACGACTGCTGGCGCCCGCACGAGCCGGGAATGGACAAGCAGGCGCTGCTCGCCGAGATCATCGAGAACATGGAAAAGGCGACCCACAACGCGATCGATTTGATCCGCGCCGCCATCCAATACCTGGGCCAGAACCCACCGGGCGATTGTGAGTGTCGTCGGGCGCTCGAGTTGGCGATCTGGTCGGATAAGAGCAAGGTCGACCTTGCGGCCATCGACCGGCTGCGGCCGATCTGCGGGAAGTACTTCGACGCTTCATGATCCTTCGATGCCGCCTCACGTGCGTGTTCTGGTTGGTGACGCTCTGGGCGACTGCCCCGACCCGGGCACAGCCGCCGCCCAGCGCGATCCCCGAGGGACAGAAGGACGACGACGCCCCCAACGTCTATGTGGGGGATAGCATGGAGGCGGCCTCGGCCCTGCGTGAGGCCGAACGCTTGGCGAAGGCCGAACGATGGGACGAAGCCGCCCAGGCCTACCGTCGGGCGCGGGAAGCCCACGGCGACAAGCTCGTCCGCGTCGCGCCGCGCGACTACCTCGGCGTCGTGGCCTTCATCAACCAGCGGCTTTCCCAATGGCCCGCGCAGGCATTGACGCGCTACCGACTGCTGGTGGCCGGCGAGGCGGAGCAACGCCTCCGCGTCGCCCGGTCTCGCCGGGATCTATCCTGCCTCTTGGCGGTCTATGAGGAGCAGTTCTGCACGAAACAGGGGGCGGAAGCGGGGGACCTGGCAGCGCAGATCGCCATGGAGGCCGGAAGGTTCGATCTCGCGATCCGCATCTACGACGCGCTCCTGGCGGCTCACCCCGATCGGAAGGCTTCTGCCGGAGCTTGGCGCGCGAAGCTCGCCCTCGCCCACACCTGGGCGGGCAACGATGCCCTTGCCAAACCCCTGCTCGACAAGATCAGGACCGAGCACGCCGAGGAGGAGCTCACCTGGGCCGGTCGGAAAGAGCCGCTGTGGAAGATCGTCGCGCAGCTCCGTTCCACGCTGAGGAGGCCCACGACACAGCCGAGGTCCGTGACGTGGCCGATGATCCGCGGGTCCGTCGATCGATCGGACATCGCCGAGGGCGGCCTGCCGGCGAGCGCACCCTTGTGGGAGTACGGGCCGAAACACGGGTTCGATCCGCTCGGGAAAGGCCAGGACCGTCCATCCCGTTTGACCCAAGGTGGGCAGGTTGTGCTTCGTGGCCCGCTGCAGGTCCGAAGTCGGCGGGGACACAGTCGGGAGATCGGAAGGGGCCCGTCGATCGTGCCTGTGTGTGACCGTGAGGCATTGTACTTCACGGACGGATTGAGCGTGTGGGGCCTACGAGCCACCAACGGCTCGGAGGTCTGGCCCGCCTACGAGGCACCCCATGTCGACTCGCTGCGTTTGGCGACCCCGTCGCGACGGCAGCCTCCGGACCTGCACGCCTGTGTGCTGCACGGCGACCGACTCTATGCCGTGCTGGGCCAGTCGGAGTTCACCTTTCGGCGCGGCAGCCCCCACACTGTGGGGCAATTGGTCTGCTTGGATACCCGAAGCGGCAAGCCCATCTGGTCGCTCCGCCTCGACGAAGTGGATCCGAAGCTCGAGGACGTTCGCCTCGATAGCGCACCGGTCCCCCACGGCGATAAGCTATTCGCGGTGGCCCGGCGGCGGAAGCGATTCGGCTTCGAAGACTGCTATCTCCTCCGCATCGATGCGGAAACCCGAAGGCTGGACTGGATGCGGTATCTCGCCAGCGCCTCGGTCAGCAGCTACGGCGTCGGTCGGCAGACGCAAACGTTTCCCGCCATCCAAGGCGAAACCGTCTATGTCTGCACCAACCTCGGCGCGGTGGCGGCCGTCTCGGCCCCCACGGGCCGCGTCCGATGGCTACGGGTCTACCACGAAGACCGGACGGAGGAGATGGAGGGGCTGCGGTACTCCCGACGGCTTCCGTCCTGGCGCTTCGACGCCCCCATCTGCTGGGGGCGACGGGTCGTCTGTGCCCCACTCGACAGCGAGAAGTTGCTGGTTCTCGACGCCGAACGCGGGCAGATCGTCGTCGAGATCGAACTGGGGCGGTTGGGCCACATGCAGCAGGTCCTGGGCGTCCTGCACGACGTCCTCTACGTGGCCGGACGCGAGCTGGTGGCCTGGGACCTGAAGGAGAACGATCCCAAATGGTCCCGGTCCCTCGTCGAGTACGGCGGACTGCTGGGTCGGGGACAGCTCACCCGTAGCCACGTCTATCTGCCAGCGGGTGACGGCATTGTTCGCTTCGCCCTCGGCGGGGGGAGTCCCGAGGTCTACGAGTGGTCGCCGCTGGGCGAGGGCGCCAACCTGCTGGTGAGGCCCGAGATCGTCGTGGCCGCCGGGGAAGACCGCATCATCGGCTACGCCCCGAAGGACGAGGCGTTTGCCCGCCTGCAGCGTCGCATCGAGGCCGCCCCCAGCGACCCCGAGCCTCGCCTCGACCTTGCGGAGGTCGCCTATCGCGTCGGCGAGCGGAGTCGCGCCGTCGCCGAGCTGACGCGCGCGATCGAGGTCTGCGGCGGGTTTGCGCGGATCAGCGACCCCAAACTCAAGCGCCGCATATTCGAGGACTTCATCGAGTTCGGCGATCGCGCGCTGGCCGACCAGCCGCCCGATCCCCCCTTCGCGCTGAAGCTGTACGAGCAGGCGGCACAGTGTCCGCCCGATCCGCAGGGGCAGGTGATCTATCGGCTGCGGATCGCCCGGGCGTCGATGGCCCTGCAGAAGATCGAGCGAGCGATCGAGCAGTTCCAGCAGATCATCGCCGACGGCGGGTTGCGGTCGCAACGGGTCTTTCCGTTGGAGGTCGAGGAATCATGGCCCGCGGGGCGATGGGCGGAGGCTCGCGTCCGAGAGATTCTCGCGGAATACGGCCGACAGCCCTATGCCGCCTTCGAGAAGCGGGCGGAGGCCATGCTCGCCGTCGGACGCGAGCAGAACGACGTGGAGATCATCCAGCGCGTGATCGAGGGCTATCCGAACTCGCTCGCGGCACGCAAGGCACTCGTGGTAAAGGCCCGAATCCTCGAGGGCCGAGGGCAGCCGAGGCAGGCGGTACGGGCGTACCTCGATCTGCTCACCCGCGATCCGAACACGCCCGAGGCACCGGTGCTGCTTCGCCATATCGCCGCGGCCTATCTCAAGGCGGAACGACCCCGGTCGGCGAGACGGTGGCTCGCGCGCGGGGCACGGCTCTTCCCGGAGGCCCGCTTCCGCAAGCAAGAGGAAACCATGGGCTTCGCCGAGATGGCGCACCGAATCGCCAAGGAGGCGGACTACGGCCCTCCGCTGCCCAAATTCTCCGTCCCGGTCACCACACACTGGAAACGAGAATTCCCTGGATGGGTCGCCCTGTTGCCGCCGCGAAACGCGGAACTGCCGGACACGCGGTGGGACTTCTACGTCACGTACAGCAATGGCCGCGTGGAGGCCTTCTCGGCGCCGGGCAATCAGCCGTTGTGGTCTGCACCTCTGGACTGTGAGGAGCGACCGCAGCTGCTGGGCATGGCACAGGACCGGCTTCTGTTGGCAAACCGACGGAAGCTGCTATGCGTGGATATCCCCTCCGGTCGCACGCTGTGGTTCGCCGAGGCCTTCGCGAAGGAGCAAGACCGTGCCGAGGTCGATCCGGAAGACATCGCCCGCTGGGAGTACTGGGCGATGTCGGAGGATCGCGTCTACTGTGCCTCGAGCGACGCGGAAGTGGTGTGCTACGACCTTCGTACCGGCAAGGAGATCTGGCGCGAACGCCTGCTCGCCAAGCTCAGGGATGCCCCGCTCGTTTCCGACGACTTCTTCCTGTACGAGGTGCGGGCCCATGGCAACGCCAAGAGCTCGCTTCACGTCCTCGACGCCGAGAGCGGGCGCACCGTGCGGAAGATCGAGCTCGCAAGCGCCGTGCACTCCACATGGATGACGATGAGCGATGTCGGGCTCGTCGTCCGGGCGACCACGCGCCGGCTCACCACCATCGATCCGTTCACCGGCGAACAGGCCTGGGCGGAGGGTCTGGAGTTGCCGAACGTTCGAGCGAGTTTCCTCGTCGGGCCCGAAAGCCTGTTCGTATCCAATGACGGATTGACGGTGGTTCGACGGGACCTGGAGACGGGCAAGGCGATCGCCCAGTCCCCCTCCATCCCCGGTGCAACGCGGGGCGACGTCTATCCCCGGCTCGATGGGAATCGACTGTTCGTGCGGACGTCGGAGGTCATCGCCGCCCTGGATCGCGAAACGATGGACCTGCGGTGGCGCGGGATTACCGACCACGCCGGGACGCTTTCCTTTCACCAAATCGGGCAACCGTTCATCGTCGGTGTGGACGGCTGGCACGACCCAGAGGGCAGACGCCCGGGAAGGCGCTACGTCGCGTACTTCTATGACCGTCGCTCGGACAGCGGAATCATCCCGCCGGGCGGAAGGGTCGACCTCGGCTACTACGAGCACGGCCGCAACCTTCAATTCGCCGATCACACCATCCTCATCGCCGACGGGAACACCATCCATGGCTGGTCCTCGTCTGATGAGTAGCGCGGCACCGCCAGCCCCCCCTGGGGGAAGGCACCGGCATTCGCTTTGCGTCGAGCGGGTTTCCTACCTTCGGGACGCGGGGGAGCGACGGACCTTCTTGCGATCTTCCTTCCGGCGACGAGGCTTGCGGTCGCTCAGCGTGGAGATGGCCTTCTTCGTATCGGCCACCTTGAGAACCGCGCAGGCCTTTCCGTTGGGCGCCCCCGTGGTCACGTACGCGTAGTTCACATTGACGTGCGCGGCGGCGAGCCGGCTGCACACCTCGGCCATCGACCCCGGTCGGTTGGGCATCTCGACCAGCAGGACCTCCGCCTCCGTCATGGGTATGTTGAGCTGTTTGAGGACCTCACGCGCCTTGTCCGTGTCCCCGACCACAAGCCGCAAGACACCGTGCTCGCTTGAGTCCATCATGGTCAGGGCGATGATGTTCACCTTGGCGTCGGCGAGGGCGTCGCACACCTGGGCGAGGACGCCCGGCTTGTTGACCAAGAACACGGAGAATTGCGTTTCAGTTTTCATTTGCATCCACCTCGGAAGAAAGGGGTTCGCGGCGCGCGAAGACGCGGACTGGGCGATCCACGTGCGCGGCCGGTTCGCATGAGGGGACCCGCTCCGTCAAGAGCGCGATTTGTACGTCGTTCGACATCACCACCTTGGATGCGTATTATACCACACGTGTTGTCCCACGATATGGGAAACCGGCAAACGGGTGCGCGCATGCGTAGAGAAATCCGATTGGCTCTGGTGGGGGATAGCGAACGGCTCCCCCCGGCATTGCTCCGCTCCATCGCCGCCGAGGACGTCCGATTCGAGGCGATCTGCGATCCCGGGGGAGGACGCGTCGAGGCCGCCGCGCGAACCTACGGGGCGCGATGGCCTTTTGACGATCTGGACCAGATGCTGCGGGAAGCAGAGCCTGACGCCGTCGTCCTCGCCGTGGCGGTGGATCAGCGTGCCGCGGTGGCCCGGACGTGCCTCCGTCGAAAGGCGGCTACCTTGATCCTCGGCTCCCCCGGCACCTCCCCCGGCGCGACGAAGGCCCTGGCCAAGGTCGCCCGGACCGCTCGCCAGATCGTGATGGTCGGGCTCGCGCAGCGATACAGCCCGGCGGCCGTGAAGGCGAGACGTTTGCTCGAATCCGGTAAGCTCGGACGCCTGTCCGCTGTCGACTTGACCGTGACCTGGCCCCGCGATCCGGCGCGCGAAGGCGGGGGGGACTTCCCGCTGCCCTTCGACCTGGTCTTCGACGCCGCCGACCGACTCCGAAGCCTCGGCCTGCAACCGGATCGGATCTGGGCCATCGAGCAACCCTACGGGCACGTCGCGGCGATGGTCCTCGCCGGCGACGGCGTGCTCGCGACGCTGGGCCTCCATCACGCCGGCACGCCGCAGGCCGCGGGCAACCACCTGGAAGTCCGCAGCGAGGACGGGGGCCTGCTCAGCATCGAGGACGACGTCAACATGACCTGCGTAGTCGGAACCCAGCCCGTCGCCCGCCACGAGCCGAAGATGGGCCGCGGCGATGACCCGAACGTCGAGTGTGGATGGGTGGGCATGCTGTCCGCCTTCATCCGTGCCGTCCGCGATGAGCAGGGGGCGCCCTTCGGGCTGCCGTCCGCCGCGGGGTCGGTCGCACTCGCCACCGCCATCTTCAAGGCGGCCAAGAAATCCGGAGCCGTCAACTTCAAGACGATGCGCTAGCCGAGCGGCCGGCAGCCGCCTCAGGGCCACCCGAAAGACGCAGTGCCTCAGGCGTGGAGCTCGAGTCGACCCCCATGCTCAATCTCACCACCACAGAGGAGGGTGTGCTCGTCCCGCTCAAGGTTGTGCCGGGCGCGAGCCGCGACCGCATCTGCGGCGAGCACGACGGAGCCGTCAAGGTCGCCGTCTCCGCCGCTCCGGAGAAGGGCAAGGCCAACAAGGCGGTCATTGCAGTCCTGGCCCGGGAGCTGGGTGTTCGTAGGACGAACCTGCGGGTGGTCCGGGGTGCGACGTCTCCGCGGAAGACCGTCCTCATCTCCGGAACAAACGAGCAGACCATCCGATCACGTCTCGGCTTCTCGTAGGATGCGGCGCGGGAGGCGCCGTGCGTTGCAGGGTAGGGGGGAGGCCCCGAACGTGTTCGTCTCTCGGTACGAGGAAGCGCATCACCGCCTGCGACTCGAGCGCGACCGCCGCCGCTTGCGTCGAGCGGAACCCGGTCGGGACCGCTTCTTCGTGCTCGGCGTTGCCGCAGCGGGGGCCGGCATGGGTTGCCCTCGCATCAGGTCTTCGGCCAGTCGCTCGACCTGCGGCCTGGCATGGTCGAAGAAGAGCTTGTACCCCTGGCAGAGATAGTTCGGGAGGCCGTCGGGGAGGCGACCGCCGAAACGATCGCGGGGGCATCCCCCGTGGCAGAGGTTCACATGCGGACACTCCAGGCAGGGCTCGGGTAGCGTCGGCTTGATCCGGCGGAACTCGATCCATCGGGGATGCCGGTAGATGGCCTCCAGCCCGTCGGTCGTCAGGTTCCCGAGACGCCACTCCGGCTGAACCATGAAGTCGCACGGGAAGACGTCCCCGTTGTGCTCGACCAGCAGGCAACCCGCGCACGCGCGACGGAAGACGCAGTACTCCGGCTCGAGCCCGCTCGCGGCCATGACGAGGTTGTTGAACATCCGAACATAGAACGCCGCGCCCGCGCGTTGCGCGCTCATCCATTCGTCGAATACCTCGCAAAGGAACTCGCCGTAGGCGATGGGATCGACCGCGTCGTGGCTCGGCATGGAGCGATCCAGCCCCGTCACCACACAGGGAATGAACTGGAGGAAGTCCTCGTCAAGGTCCCGGATGAACCGAACGACCTCCTTCGGGTGCTTGACGTTGTCGCCATGGACCAGCACCAGGACGTTGTGCTCGACGTCGAATTCCTGGAGCAACCGCAGGCCGCGAATCACCTCCGCCTGACTCCCGCGGCCGCTCGGGTAGATCCGATTCTTGTCGTGGATCTCGGGCGGCCCGTCGATGCTGATGCCGACAAGCATATCCCACCGCTTGAGGAAGCGGGCCCAGTGCTCGTCGATCAGCGTCCCGTTGGTCTGGAAGGCATTGACGATCTGCTGCCCTTGGCGACGGTACGCCTGCTGATACGCCACGGCCTTCTGGAAGAACTCCAGCCCGGCCAGCATCGGCTCTCCGCCTTGCCACGAGAAGTGCGGGCACGGATGGGGGCTTTCGCAGAACGTCCGGATGAGATTGCGGAGGTCCTCATCCGGCATCCGACCCGCTCGTTTCTCGAAATGCTCGGCGGTCTCGCGATAGTAGCAGTAGGTGCAGACCAGATTGCACGCCCCGCACACGGGCTTGATCATCGGGGAGGCCAGGACATGCGTCGTGGTCGGATCGTCGGACATTCCGGCTCCAAGGGGCTCGCCGGGCGGAGATCCCTCCCGGTCGGCGAAGACTCATCGCTTGCCCCGGGGGGCGAACACTTCGGCCAGCCGCCGGTTATGGATTGTAGGAGTCGCCGGCGACCGAGGCAACGCAGCGAGCCGATCGGCCCCGTCACGGCATGACGAACTCCTGCTCGGGATGACGCACGCTGAGCACCGGACAGGACGCCTTGCGAATGACCTTCTCGGCGACACTGCCGAGCAGGACGTGCTTGAGGCCCG
>CAZKCX010000156.1:0-11786 GCA_964550865.1 uncultured Planctomycetales bacterium | reverse complement strand
GCCGGCTGAGATACCCTAACATACACCAAACTGTTAGTGCCGTCAACTCGATCTGGCGGATTTCTTGTCCCCGGTCAATATCCTGTAGGCTCCGTCCGAGGACATTTGACCCGGACGACGCGCTCGTAGATGCTGTCCAAGCCTCATGGCCGGACGACGGCGTCCTCTTGAGCCCGGGATCTCCTGCGAGTGCATGACCGCTTGATGGACAAGATGTCACAATCCGTACAACCCCCGCCGAAAGCCGGCGCCGGGTTGCGCGTCTTGACGTTCAACACCTTCCTGGGGCGGCGTCTTGACGAGGTCTCCGCGGTCCTCCGCGAGGTGCGACCGCACATCACGTTCCTGCAGGAGGTCTTGGTCTATCGCTACCGAGGCTGGACGTGGGACCAGACCACGAGCCTGGCCCGTGAGCACGGGATGGCCGGGGAATTCCAGCGGCTCGTCTGGCGGCGAGGGACGGACATCGGCCTCGCCATCCTGACGACGGGCAGGATCCTCGAGGCATCGCCGATTCGCGGGCTGCCGGAGCGCCCGACCGGGCTGGCGGCCCGGCTCGAGGTCGAAGGCGAGACGCTCAATGCCGCGGCCGTTCACTTGAGTAGTGTCCCGAGGCCCGTCTTGCTCGGCTATCCGCTCGTGCTCCGACGCCACCGTCGACAGGTCCGGTGGGCCGTCGACCACCTCCAGCAGATGGGTGGCCCCTCCATCATGGCCGGGGACCTCAACACGATCCCCGGCATGCCGGCGTACCGCCTCGCCTGCAAGCACCTGAACGACGTCGCCGTTCTCGCGGGCGACACGACGGGCACGCGTCGCACCATGGGAGTCCGCGTACGGATCGACTACATCTTCGCGTCGTCGCATTTCGCGTGCGAGGACTACCGTGTGCTCGCGACCGAGGGTTCCGACCACGAACCCGTCACGGCGACGTTGCGGTGGAAGGATTCCCCCGCGTGAAGGACCGCGCTTTTTCTCCGCTGATCATGCACTCGGACCCGCACGGTATATAATGCCGCCATGCCCAGCCCACCGCGTGAGATGACCGGCGATGCTCCTCGACAAGGTTGGCTCCTAAGCTGCTTTCAAGAAAGGTTGAACAGTGCGTCAGAAGAAACCTCTATCCGGGTGGCCCATGGCTTTAACCGTGGGGGACGCGAATTGGCTGCCCGTTCGTGTTCCCCACCTCTGAAGAGGTGGGCCACCCATCCGCTTGACGCCCATCGAATGAGTTGCAACACAACACTAGGTGTGGTTCTCCTGCTCGCCTGCATCAGCTTCGTGGTCTTGGGTTGGTCCAGCCAGCGGGATCTCGGCCTGCTGTGGGATGAACGGGTCGACCTCGACATCGCCACGCAGCTGCTGGCCCATCCGCTCTATGGCAGCGGCAAGGACGGCTCGCAGATGCGGTTGCCGATGGCCCTGACGTCCCTTGCCTTTGCCATCACCGGTCCCTCGCTCAAGGTCGCCCGGGCGATCAGCCTGCTGGCGGGCGTGGGTGCGATCCTGGCCACCTTCGGCCTGGCCCGACGCCTTTTCGGCACGCGAACGGCGCTGCTCGCCGCGGTCCTCCTCGCCTTCAGCCCCTACTTCCTGGCGTTCGGTCGGACGGCCATGACGGAGGGCGACGCCTTCCCGCCCCTCTTCGTGACGCTCGCATGCTGGGCGTTCATCGCCTATGCCGACCGGCCGAGCGGACAACGGCTGGCCGTGGCCTCGCTCGCCCTCGGTCTTGCCATTGCCGCCAAGCTCTACGCCCTTCTGCTGATCCCCGTCTTCGGGCTGTGTGCGTTCGTGCGGACGCGAGCCGTCAGGCCCAAGCGCCGATCCCCCGAGACCACGAACGACGGGCCGCCGCACGGCATTCGCGCCTGGCTCGTGGCATCCGCGGGCTGCGTGGTCCTGGCCATGGCCGCGGCGTTTGCCGCCCAGATGCGATGGGTCGCCGCTTCCATCGCTCTATGGGTGCTGCTGGCTTTTGGCGTCGTCAGCGCGCTGTCGTTGCTGGCTCGAAACGAGGGCACATGGACGAAGCGACTCCGCGCGTGGGGCGTCCTCTCCCTCTTGGGCGTGGGCGTGGCCGCGGCGATCGTTCCGGAGCACGTCGTCCATCCCGACATCCTCCGCACGGTCCTCCGCCGCACGGTCTACTGGGACCACATCGTGCCGGGCACACTATGGCTGGATCACCTGCGGCTCTACTTCGGAATCGTTGCGGTCTTCGCCACGCCGCCGGTGGGCGTTCTCATGCTCACCGCGCTGGGATGGGGGTGGTTGCGCGAGACCGAGCAGCCCGCGCTCCGCGTCCCCACGTTCGTGGTGTCGTTCCACGTGCTTGCGCTGACGCTCCTCCCGCTCCGCCAGACGTTCTACCTGATGAGCGTGTGGCCGATGCTGTGTATCCTTGCCGCAGCCGGATTGCTCGCGTTCGAGCGCCGGCTGGCCGCGGGGCTGCGTGGGCGTCGGACCGGTTTGCTCCTCACCACGGTTATCCTCGGCCAATTGCTCTGGGCCGCCGTCTCCGCCTGGCCGGACTACAACCTCTACCCGCGGCGGTGGATCGGCACGCGCTGGCTCGGCAGCCACGCCGTCGGCTATCGCAATCTCGTGCAGACTCCCTGCGACGGGTACGCCGAGCTCGTGGATTGGTGCCTGCGGAGCGTCAAGCCCGGTGAGCGGGTGGTCAGCTACCTGTGGGCCGATCACGTGCTCGACGCGCTGCTGCCGGCGGATCTGCCGTTCGTCTTCGTTCGGCGGGGGATCTATCACGCGGCCGACAACAACCTTCCGCTGCCGCCGCCGCCCGCCATCGACGACGCCGACGTCGTGCTGGTCCACGTGAACACCCGCGCGGAGTACGACGATATGCCGCCCGCGGACGTATTGGAGACGCGCTTCGGTGGGGCGCCCGTCTTCGTCGTTCTGCGCAACGGGGACTTCGTCATCGCCAAGGCCTACCGGCGAACCGTCGCGTCGAGCGCAGGGGCTACATCTCCTCCACGACCTGGATCCCGAGCAAGCGGAGGCCCAACTCCAGCGTCCGCGCCGTGATCGCGCAGAGCGCGAGGCGCGAGTCGCGGACCTCCGGCTCGGCGTCGACGATGGGCCAGTTCGCCTTGTCCTGGTAGAGCCCCATGAACGTGTTCGCCAGGCCGAACAGGTATGTGGGCAGCTCGTGCACGCGCCACGTGTCGACGATCGAAGGGACCAGGTCGCCGAACTGCACCAAGCGCAGCAGCAGCGCGCGCTCGTTCGGATGCGTGATCCGGATCGGCGGGACGGCCGCCACGATGGCCGACGGATCGACCGCCGCGCGGACGAAGACCGATCGGATCCTCGCGTAGCCGTACATCATGTATGGGGCGGTATTGCCGTCGAAGCTGAGCATCTTGTCCCAGCTGAAGACGTAGTCGCTGGTGTGGTCCTGAGCCAGGTCGGCGTACTTGATCGCCCCCAGTCCGACGGCTTGCGCGATCGCCTGCTGCTGCGCAGGGCTCTGTGCCTTGCGCTTGCCTTCGGCGAGCTCGGAATAGGTCTTCTCCCGCTCCTGAATCAGCCTGAGGGCTCGCCCTTCGGCCTCGTCCAGCAGGTCGGCGAGCTTCACCGTCCCGCCTTCCCGCGTCTTGAAGGGCCTACGGTTCGCCCCGAGCATCATGCCGAAGCCCACGTGATCGAGCCGGACGCGGTTGTCCGTCCAGCCCGCCGCCCGCGCCGCGGCGAAGAGCATCTCGAAGTGCTGCTTCTGGCGCGAGTCGGTCACGTAGACGACACGATCGGCGCCGATCTCCTGCGTCCGCCGACGCAGCGCCGCCAGATCCGTCGTGGCGTAGAGGTATCCGCCGCCCGACTTCTGCACGATCATGGGCAGCCGCTCGCCCTCCTTGTTCTTGAAGCCCTCGAGGAAGATGCACTTGGCGCCCTGGTCCTCGGTGATCATGCCCTTGGAGTCCAGCTCGGCCAGGACGTCGGGGATCTCGCTCAGGTATTCGCTCTCGCCGACGGTCTCAAGCCGGATGTCCAAGCGGTCGTAGATCTCCTGGCAGTGCCGCAGCGATTCGTTGCGGAACGCCTTCCACAATGCTCGCGCCACCGGCTCGTCGTTCTGCAGGTCGACGATGGCCTGCCGCGCGGCGTCCGCGAACGTCGGGTTGGATTCCGCGTGCTCGCGCGCCTTTCGGTAGAACTGCTCGAGATCGGCCACGCGAAACGCATCGGGGTTCTCGGCCACCTCGGGCTGCGTCTCACGGATGTAGGCAATGAGAAGCCCCAGCCCGCCGAAGTCGCCCACGTGGTTGCTCCGGTGCACGTGGTGGCCCTGAAACTCCAGAAACCGGCTCACGCTGTCGCCGATGATCGTGCTCCGTAGGTGGCCGACGTGCATCTCCTTGGCCAGGTTTGGGCAGGAGAAGTCCACCACCACCGTTTGGGGTGTCTCGGCCGGCGGCACGCCGAGTCGTTCGTCCGGCAACAGAACGGACGCCGCTTTCTCGATCCACGCCTCCTGGAGCCGGAAGTTGATGAAGCCGGGCCCGGCGATCTCGGGCGGCTCGAGCAGATCGCCGGGATCGAGGGCCTCGACGATTCGGGTGGCGACGTCCCGCGGTTTGGCCTGGAGCGTCTTGGCCAGGGCCATCGCGCCGTTGAACTGATAATCCCCGAACTTCGGATCGGTCGCGGGGGCGATCCACCGTTCGTTGAGCTCCGCGTCGTCGCCGAACGCGCCCCGCAGGGCGGCCCGACAGCGGTCGGCAAGCTGCTGCTGAATCGATGCCATGTCTGCTGCGTCACCTCGTTGCTTGAACCCCGCGGCGAAGTGCGGGGACCTCGGATCGGTTACAGTCGCATGATAGGCCGAGAGGGTCGACGCCGCCAGACGGATCGATCGCGCAACGACCATCAGGGCACGACGGTCGAGCCCGCGATCTCGCACACGCGGCGGTAGTTACTCCACAGGTGCTCGCGTCGGAGGCAGGATTCGATGTGATCCCACGGCAGCACCTCGTCGACGCCGCGCGACCGATGGGCGTACCATGACGGATCGACGCCGGTTTCACCAAAGGCACGTTCCCAGATCGAGAAGTCGAAGCGATCGTCCCAGGCGTCGAACCGCGCGCCGAGCCGCCAGGCGGTCTCGATGGTCGCGCCCAATCTACGATCGCCGCGGGCCAGGACGCCCTCGAGCAGGGAACGCTCCACGTTGTGGAATTTCCAGCGCACGCCCGTCCGCCGTTGCTTGCAGAGGTCGATGAGTCTTCGACGGGCCTCGAGGCAGTACCCCGGCGTGGCCATCGGCGCCCACTGAAGGCAGGTATGCGCCTTCGGCACCAGCCAGCTCACGGTGGTGTTCACCGCGGCCCGACCTTGGCCGATCGCCCTGCGCTCCTGGCTGATCCGGTGGGCAAGGTCCCAGATGCCGTCGATGTCATGCGGCCTCTCGCCCGGGAAGCCGACCATGAAATAGAGCTTCACCCCGCGCCACCCCGCCTCGTAGGCCGCGCGAACGCCCGCCAAAAGCTTCTCGTCCGATATCGGCTTGCCGATCGCCCGACGCAGCCGATCGCGTGCGGCCTCCACCGCGATCGTCAGTCCCCCCTTGCGGATGCCGCTCACGAGGGAGGGGATGTCGGAGAGCATCTGATCCACCCGCAACGACGGCACGGAGAGGTTCACCTTGCGATCGGCGAACCGCGCGGACAGGCAGATCAGCAGCTCGCGAAGCTGCGGGTAGTCGGCCGTCGAGAGGCTCAGCAGGCCGATCTCGTCGTTGCCCGTCGCCCGCTGGGCGGTCTCGGCGATCTCGCAGATGCGGTCGACGCTTCGCACGCGACGGGGCCGCTTGGTGTGGCCGGCATGGCAGAATCGGCAGAGATGCGGGCACCCGCGCATCACCTCGATGCTGATTCGGTCGTGGACGGTTCGCACATGCGGCACGAGGGGTCTCTCGGGAAACGCCGCGTGCTCGAAGTCCGCCACCACCGCCCGACGGATACGCCTCGGCACGCCCTCGCCGTCCGGCTCGAGGGACGACAACGCCCCGTTGGGACCGAAGGAGACGCGGTAGAGGCCGGGCGCGTAGAGCCAATCGAACCGTCGCACGAGCTGGCGAAGGGTTCGCTCGCGGTCGGTCGTCTCTGCGCGGAGCTCCCGGAGCGTCTCGAGCAAGGCGGGGAACGCCTCCTCGCCGTCGCCAACCACGGCCAGGTCCACGAAATCGGCCATCGGCTCGACGTTGTCGGCGACGGGGCCGCCGACGAGCACGATCGGGTCCTGGTCCTGCCGATCCTGCGCACGCAGGGGGACGCCGGCGAGATCCAGCATGTTGAGTACGTTGGTGGCGCACAGCTCGTCTTGCAGCGTGAAGGCGAGGACATCCGCCTGGCCTACGGGCTGGCGCGTGTCCCAGGTGAAGAGCGGAATCCCACGCTCGCGCATCACGTGCTCTGCATCCCGTTGTGGGCAGTAGACGCGCTCGACGCAGACGCCGGGTGTGTGATTGCCGACCCAGTAGAGGATCTGCGAACCGAGATGCGACATGCCGATCGTGTAGGGTTCGGGAAACGCCAGGGCGACGCGAAGGGTGGCGGCCCGCCAGTCGCCGGGTCGGACGAGCTGGTTGACCTCGCCGCCGATGTACTGTCCCGGCTGAAGGACTCGTCCCAGCAACTCGTTGCTGACGCGTCGGGCCAAACGGTGCGCGCCGTCCATAAACAAACCGGGCAGCCGACCTCGTCGCCGACTGCCCGCTCCTTTTCCGAACCACGTTGTCTGTCGCGGTGGCGACCCGGGGCT
This sequence comes from uncultured Planctomycetales bacterium, assembly GCA_964550865.1. Taxonomy (GTDB): domain Bacteria; phylum Planctomycetota; class Phycisphaerae; order UBA1845; family JAFGLZ01; genus JAFGLZ01. The sequence continues at coordinate 4,997 of CAZKCX010000156.1, read as the reverse complement.
TGCGCCGGGCCGCCTTTTCCTCCGTTGGTCGCTGCCCTCCAACCGCGCACACGTCACGTAACGGGGACCATTGTAAGAAGCGGCCGGGTGGAGGACAAGGATTTTCTTCTCCCCGGGGAGCGAAAACGGGGGCGAGGCGCGGGCGGGCGTGCCCCCCAAACGAAACGCGTCCGGTGTCGTCCGGACGCGTTTCGGGGAGACGGACTGTCCATGCCGACGGGGTTATCCGCCGAGCAACGACAAGACGTTCTGTGGAATCTGGTTGGCGATCTGCAGACTCAACATGGTCGACTGCACGAGGATCTGCGAGCGCGTCATCTCCGCGACCTCGCTGGCGTATTCGGTGTCGCGAATGGCCGACTCGCTCGCCTTGACGTTCTCGTACGCCACCTGCTGGGCCCGAATGTTGGGCTCGATCTGGTTGGCCTGAATGCCCCCCAGCCGCCCGCTGAGGATGGCCACCTGCTTGATGGCCTTCTTGACGATCGCCTCGGCGTTGGCGTACTCGCGGTTGATAATCGAATTGTCCTCACCGCTGCCGATCGTCCGCAGCAATCCGATCGTCGGGTCGCCCAGGTTGGAGGTGCTCACTTGAGGAATGCCCACGTTCAATTGGGCGTTGCTATTGACGTCCGGGCCGATCTGGAACCTTGCCCCACCCCCCGTGATGCCGAAGGTGCTCGTGCTGCTTTCGGTGGTGGCGAAGGCCGAGTCCAGATACAGCGAGACGTCCAATCCGTTCTTGCGAAGCTGGACCTCGAGGCCGTCGGCCGCCATGGGTTGGCCGTTCAAAAGGACGGTCGGATCGCGCCCGTGGTCGATGGTCTCGGTCTCGCCGCCCGTTACGGGGAAGCTGCCGTTCAAGGTTTCGACGCTGACGAAGGCCTTGGAGCCGTAGTCGGTGCTCCAGAAGTTCAGGTTGGCACCGCTCGTGGTCGCCGAGATCCCCGTCAGGTCCGTAAACGTATTGATCCCGTAGGCGATCTCCGTGATCGACGTACTGCCGCCGAAGTTGAACGTCTCGCTGCCCCGCAACCCGCCGACCTGAATCGTGATCGGGTTGTCGGCCGCCAGGCCGGACGCCGCAAAGGTCATCTGCGCGGTCTGGGCCGACTGGGTCACCTCGACCGACACGGCCAACGTGGACCCGTCGTTGGGGAGGCGCGCGCCGAACACATCTACGCCGAGCAGATTGTTGGTCTCGACGCTGGAGAGCATATAGGCGTAATTGCCGTTGAGCAGCCTCTCCCCGTTGAACTGCGTCGTGTTGGCGATCCGATCGATGCTTTCCAAGATGCTGTCGATCTGGAGCTGATTGGCTTGCTGCTCGCTCGCGGACAAGGCCCCTTCGTTCGCGCTGTCGTCGATCAGGGCCCGGACATCCAACAGCAGGCTGCTGACCTCGGAAAGGGCGGAATCGGCCACGGCCAAGACGTTGAGCGCCCGGCTGCTGTTCTCGATGGCCTGGTCGATCCCGCGCATCTCTGAGCGGAGCGTCTCCGACGCAATCAGTCCGGCGGGATCGTCCTTTCCCGTGTTGATCCGTAGGCCCGTAGACAACCGGTGGATCGAGGTGTCCAGTGACTGCTGATTGTGCAGGAGCTGGTGCGTCGCTCGCAGCGAAGAGATGTTCGAATTGATGCGCGTCATAGCATCCTCCGTGACAAGGGGCGCGATATCCGTATCACACCCACGGCATGCAGCCCTGCATGCCGTTTCGCGCCCTGCCTTCAGGACACGGGCGACCACGCCGCCTCGGCGACCGGTTCCACCGGAAAGGGATCAACGGCGCTGCCTGTCGTCGCCCAGCGGATCGGACGACAAGCGACCTTCGAAACGCTGGCCGGTCCCGACCAGCGACGACCATCCGTGAAGAGCGGGAGTCTCCGCGGACTTCTCAACAAAGCCCGCGCATACACCCCTTGCTCCACACCCCCCCGGTGTGAGTGGGCCTATAACCGACCCGGCATTGAGGTATTCGGACGTTGCCGGGGGGGCACTTTAGCTAATTCTTTTGAGGGAAAGAGTTGCGTTCGTTATGGGACCTTCCGCCTCCGGGAGCGCCGGGTCAGCCCGCACCGCGGCAGGAAACAACCCTCGAACGCAACGACGCTTGCCCGGTCCGTAGGCCGACCTGCGGGGCGGTGTCCCGTCGCCAGCCCAAGCAAAAAGGAGCAGGTGGATCTTCTGTTCGATCCACCCGCCCCTTGCTTGCGGTCGTTTCTATCGGGGAAGCGGTGACGCTCTCAAGCGGCCCGCTTCAGCCGAGTTAGCCGAGCAACTGCAGCACGTTCTGCGGCATCTGATTCGCCATCCCCAACGTCATGGTCGACGTCTGCATGAGGATCTGCTGCCGCGTCAGGTTGCTCGTCTCCAGCGCGAAGTCCGTATCGCGGATCGCGGACTCCGCCGCCGCCGTGTTCTCGTAGGCGACATTCAACGCGTTGACGGTGGATGCCAGCGTGTTCGTCTGGAAGGCCCCGATACGGCCTCGCAGATTCGAGACCTCTCCCTGGGACGAGCGGATGATCCGCTGGGCGGTGGCGAAGTTCTTCGAGGTCATCTGGTTCGTCTGGCCGCTACCCAACGTGCTCAACCGCCCGATATTCGGATCCCCGAGCGAGGTGGTCGTCATGTTCGGCAAGCCGATGCCCTCGAAGCCGGTCAGGCCGAGGTCGGGTGCCAGGCTGAAGGTGGCACCTCCTCCCGTCACCCCGAAGGTGTAGGAGCTGGTGCCGTCGTTCGACGCCTCGTCGATAGAGATCGTGGCCGTCAAGACCGCCGATCGGACCGTCGCGGTCAGGCCGTCCACGATGGCGTCGCGACCGTTGATCTGCACGGAGGCATCGCGGCCGTAGTCCTTGCTCGCCGTGTTGCCGTCCACATCCTCGGTGTCGAAGGCCGAGTCGCCCGAGACCTTCGACACGGAGACGAAGTCCTCGCTGCCGTAGCCGGTGCTGTTGAACACGAGCGTGCTTCCGTCCGTCGTCGCGGAGACGCCCGTCAGTTCCTTGGAGGTGTTGATGGCGGTCGCCATGTCCGAGATGGACGTTGCACTGGCGAAGCTGAACTGATCGGTGCCATAGACACCCGTGACCTCGACCGTCAGCGATCCGTTGGCGGTCCCGCCGCCGCCGGTGGCGGACCAGTTCAAGGTGCCGACCTGGGCGGACGCGACCTGCTCGACGACGACTTCCCGCGTCTCGTTCGGGACAAGCTTCGCACCGAGCACCTCGATGTTGGAGACCATCCCGCCCGTCGCGGCCGAAAGATTGTATTCGAACGTGCCGTTGAGCAGCTTCATTCCTTTATAGGTGACGGACTGGGAGATCCGGTCGATGGAGCTCAGGATCGTATCGATCTGGAGCTGGTTCGCGGCGATCTCCTCGCTGCTCAGGGCGGCCTCGTTGGAGGAGCTGTCCACGAGGTCCTCCAGGTCGATCAGCAGTGCGCTGATCTCGCCGAGTGCGGCCTCTGCGACCCCCAGCATGTTGTCAGCCGCCTTCGCGTTCTCGATGGCCGCCGTGATCGCGGTCATCTCGGATCGCATGGTTTCGGAGGCGATCAGTCCGGCAGGGTCATCGCGGCCCGTGTTGATCCGAAGGCCGGTGCTCAGGCGCTTGAGGGACTCATTGACGCCTTCGTTCTTCGCGTTCAGGACGCGAGCCGCCACGAGTGATTGAACGTTCGTATTGATCTTCACGGCAGATGCCTCCTTGGGCTTAGAGACGGTCCCCGACCTCGAACGCCGGAGCCTACACGCAATCTCCCGACGTCGACCGGGTAAGGGCCTCACCAACTCCGGCCCGCACGACAGGCGGGCACGATGACCCCTTCGGGTCGCTTAGGATTCGTTACCGAAACGACAGTGCACCGGGGCGACTCTTTCGAGAACGCCCGGAGCCTCCCGTTGCCGCTCCTGCGTCGAAACGACCTGCAGGAAGGTAGACATCCATGACGGGCGTCGCGGCTTCCCGACGGCATCGGCGTCCCGATCCCTTCGTGAGTCCGCCGCAACGATCCCCCCTTGCGGCAGTCCAGGCATCGTCAGGTATAGGACAGTGCTTTAGATTTTCCGGTCCTTGCCCGGCCGGCGTGAGATAACTATTGGATGGAAATAGGGTACGCGGCGGACAGGCTCCGGTGGGAGCGCGCAACGGGTGCGATTACCGGACATGATCGAAGTTTTCGGTCGGCGCACCCAAACACGTAGCCTCTCCAAGGGGCTATAACTCATGCGACTTGCGTGCGGTTCTTGCTCGCGCGGGACGGCCTACGGCTTCTGCACCCTCACGCCGTCCGAGCAAGGTCGTTCGTCCGCCACGACAGGCAACGCCTTCCCGGCCTGCTCGTCTAGCCGCCGAGCAACGCCAACACGTTCTGCGGCGTCGTGTTCGCGATGCCTAGTACGCTGTTGCCCACGTTCACCAGAATCTGTGCCCGCGTCAGCTTGCTCGTTTCCTCCGCGAAGTCCGTGTCGCGAATGGCCGACTGACTGGCGGTCAGGTTCTCAAAGCTGATCTGCAACTGGTTGACGTTCGTATCCAGCGTATTCCGCTCGAAGGCGCCGAGACGACCCCGGGTCACGGAGACCTGCCGGATCGCTTCCGTCACGATCCGCTGGGCGTCCATCTCCTCGCCCGCAACGAGCGAGTACTGTCCGCCCGTCACAATCTCGGAGAGGTAGCCCACGTCCCGGTTGCCCAGGCGGTTCGCCGCCATCGATTGAATGCCGAGGTTCACTTGCAGGTTCGAGTTCACTTCGGGTCCCACCTGGAATCGCATACCGCCGCCCGTGATGGCGAAGTCCGTCGTCCCCACACCGAACGCCTCATCCAAGGTCAGATCGATGTCGAGCGTGGACGTGTTCAGAATCAGGTTCAGCCCGCGACCGATGCTGTTCGCACCGTTGATGGTCGCGGCCGCGTCCTGACCGTAGTCGCCTCTTATAGATCCCGAGAAGATCGGGCTCTTCGTCGCTCTTGGCATTCACGATG